>CALZXH010000024.1 GCA_945830055.1 uncultured Prevotella sp. | reverse complement strand
TGTGGCTACCAGCTCCACGGGATGTAGCTTTCTTAATTCGGGTAATTCATAGAACCGATGAGATTGTAAAGCCGATGGCAAATTAAGCATGATGAATCGTACTTCATTTGCCATTACAACACAAATCACTGATTACTACGTAAATACAAAATAAAAATAAGATGTCATTATACGTTGAAAGAATTGTTTATGATAGATTGTAAGTGACTGCTTTCAAGATGATGACCGATTAGGGTCTAATCCGCTTTGACTATTCCACAATAAGATAATGCTTCCGTGCGTTGTTGAAGTCCACAGCCCATTGGTCTGCAATGACATGGTGGTCGAGAGCCTTGATTCTCAACGTATGACTTCCGGCTTGAAGGTCTTTAAGTCCGATTGTCCTCACTGCCTGTCCTCTGAGCACATTCTGTTTCCACCGCTCCGAACGGAAGGGCTCTTTCAGAGAGAATACCTGCTCCTCGCCTCCGTCGATACTTACCGAGAAACGAATGTCCCCGTTGTCGTTGGGTTGTGTGGGGATAAGGGCAATGGTCGCCATGGCATCGCCGGAGGAAGAGGTGCTGAATGAATACTCAAGCCAACCGCCCTTTGGAATGTTGACGGCATTCATGCTGTGTCCGAGCATCTGTACCGCCTTGCAGCCATCTGATGCGGATGTGAAATCACAGGCGTTGCGTGATATATATTCCCCTTTGCATTCCTCGACGGAGTCGTTGGCAACACCCTGACAGGCTGTGTCGGGCATACCGAATACAGGCAGGTTGCGCGGATTCATCGACATGAGGTTCTTCCATTTGCCTCCGGCGATGTCGTTGTTGTATCGTGAAGTCAGATGCTTTATCTCCTCGTATGCCTTGGCACTGCCATCGGCAGCAGCCGCATCTCCCTTCTGTCTTGCCTGCTGTGCGAGAAGCAGTTTGCGGGCATGGGCTTCTGCGGCAAGCACAGGATATGCTATCGCCGTAAAATAGGCATCCTTCAATACTGATGGAATAATGACATCCACCTCCTTTATCGTAGAAGCAATAGCGGCATATCGTTTCAGATAGCCGGCCATCTCACGCTGTGAAAACTCCGTGTCCTGGATAGGACTTAGTCCACGGTTGTATTTCTTCTTGTCGAGTTCCACCTGTGTCCAGCCCATAAACTCCGGACGGCGTTGTCCGCACAGCCGATAGAACTCCTTCATTGCGGGAAAGAGCTTGGTGCCGGCCTTCTCCCCGAACTGGCGGCAGAGCCATCTACGGTAATGCTCCTCGATAGTTGATTCATTCACGCAGTCGATGTCCCATGCCATGTCGAGAAACAGTTCAAGGTCATATCCCGCCACTTTAGGGTCATGCACATTCACTATCCACAACTTACGGGCGTTGTGGTCGTATGCCGTGCGCATCTCGTTGTATATCAGTCCCGGTTGGGTGGTAGTCAGCCACAGGTGGTCGTGCGGCCGTCCCCAGTAGCTCAGGTGGTAGTATATACCTGCGCCACCGCTGCGCTGCTGTTCGGTTTCGTTGGAGAGTCGGGTGATATATCCGTAATTGTCGTCACACCACATCAGTGTGACATAATCAGGCACCTTCAGTCCCTTTTCGTATATCTGGAGCACCTCCTTATATGGCACGAATATCTGTGTCTGCTTCGATGGGTCTCCAATATGCTTGGCTATCAGATCCTGTTGGTCATCGATCACCCGCTGCAGTCCGTCCAACTTCTGCTCCATGGTCTTCGCCCCTTCCATCGAACCGTCGTGAATGCCGCGCATACCGATGGTGAAGAGGTTGCCGCCGGCAGAGTTTCTGACCTCGTCAAGGCGTTCAGCCCAATATTTCTGCACGTTCTCCTTATTGGTGAAATAGTTGAACGCGCCGCGCTCATTCTTATCCCATTCCTCCGTATTGGTCCTCAGTAGCGGTTCGCAGTGGGATGTGCCCACGGCAATGCCGCAACTGTCAGCCACCTCTTTTGCCCCGGGCACTTTGAAGAACGGTACCGTGCCCTCGTGCATTCCCGGCCATAAGGCATTGGCACGCAGGCGCATCAGCAGTTGGAACACTTTTTTATAGGTGTCCCTGTCTATGAGTCCCTTCTGCTTTCCTTTCTCGCTCCACGGCCGGATGCTCCAGTCCTCGTCGTTGATGAAAATGCCGCGGTATTCCACCGAAGCCCCTTGTGTGATGGCTCTGTTGCGGTCGATGGTCAACAGGCTTTTCTTTTCCGGCAGCATGTCACCCCACCATATCCAAGGGTTCACTCCCGCCATCCTCGACATTTCGAGAATACCGTATGCCGTGCCCCTTCCGTTCTTACCTACGATGACCACCTGGTTGCCCATCACAGAGATATGGAATCCATCGTATGAGGACATCAGTTTGTCTACGGGAACACCATTCCGTGAGAGTTCCTTTTGTAACTTCTTGTTTGCCTTGTCAAGTTCGACAATCCTTATGGTTCCCTTTTTCTGCTTTACGGCATTCTTGCCTGTGACGGCACACATATCATCGGAAAACATGCCGAGCGCAACCTTCACCACAGGCTCCACCTCAGTCTGCACGCTGTATGCCACAGCCTGCTTGCCGTTATACCATGCGAACTCAGCCGCGCCCTGTGCCATCACAGAAGACACCGAGACAAGCATTGCGGAGCACATTAAAAATGGTTTAAACATAGTCAGTATTAAGTTCAGTTTGTGTATCACTTGATTGTTTAAATTATTCTTTTGATGAGACCTGCAAGGTCCTGACCATCATCGGGGAACTCAATCCTCTTCCTTCCAGACATACGGTTTCAGATACCGGGTCCAGGGCTGGCGCATCAGTCCCTGCTCCTGAAGAGTGTCGAGCAGACGGATGAGAGGATCCCAGAAGTTGTCGTTGCTGAGCAGGTAGGTGGTCTTTTGGTGATAGCCTATCGTGGCAGAAGCCACTACGGAGAACACTTCATCAAGAGTGCCTATACCTCCGGGCAAAGCCACGAACACATCGCTCTGCGCCATCATCAGCGCCTTACGGTCGGTCAGGTTGTCGCAGGGGATATGCACATCCACATGCTCACTCAGTCTGCCACGCTCCTCCACCTTGGTGGGCACCACGCCAATGGTGTGCCCTCCATGACGCTTGGCGGCAGCAGCCACACACGCCATCAGGCCCGTGTTGCAACCTCCATACACAATGGTATGGCCTTCGCGCGCCGCCCATTTGCCAAGAGCCTCTGCCAACGGTCCATACTTCTCTGACATGGTGTCGTTGGCAGAACAGAATACACATATTTTCATGTCAGTAAAATCGTTTGGTCACAAATGTACGGAAAATAATTGATATGCCTACTGTTTTCCCATGATTTCCTACCATAAAGAATATTCAGAAGTCAATAATTTTGCCATTCGGGCATTTTGCAGTACCTTTGTTGGCGCTTGACAAGCGTTGCGTGATGAACCGCTTGTCCAGCCCGTCTTTTTAGTGCACAAATATTCGTTTTACAGGTATGGTACTGAACTACATCTGGGTGTGTTTCTTCTTGACAGCCTTTGTCATTGCTCTTTTCAGATTACTCATGGGCGACTACTCCGTGTTTCCCGCCATGATAGACGCCACCTTTTCATCTTCGAAGACCGCTTTCGAGATTTCGCTGGGACTCACCGGTGTGCTGGCCTTGTGGCTGGGCATCATGAAAGTGGGCGAGAAGGGAGGCGTGGTGGCATTGCTCGCCAAAGCACTCAGTCCGGTATTTGTGCGCCTGTTTCCCGATATTCCCAAAGGTCATCCCGTAACGGGCAGCATCTTTATGAATGTGGCTGCCAATATGCTGGGACTGGACAATGCCGCCACACCCTTGGGACTGAAAGCCATGGAACAGATGCAGGAACTGAACACGCGCAAGGACACCGCCACCAACCCCATGATCATGTTTCTGGTGCTCAACACCAGCGGACTCACCCTGATACCAGTGAGTATCATGGTATATAGGGCACAACTGGGTGCAGCACAGCCTACCGACATCTTCATACCGCTGCTGCTCGCCACCTTCTGCTCTACCCTGACAGGCATCGTAGTAACCTCGCTGTACCAGCGCATCAATCTGCTGAACCGCACCCTGCTGCTCACCCTGGGCGGTATGTGCTGCGCAGTGGCAGCCATCATTTGGGGCTTCAGCAAGATGAGCAAGGAGACCATGGATGTGGTGAGCACCACCACTGCCAATGTGCTGCTGATGTGCATCATCATCTGCTTTATCGTGGCAGGCCTCCGTAAGCGGGTGAACTGCTACGACGCTTTCATAGAGGGAGCCAAAGACGGATTCCAGACCGCCATCCGCATCATCCCATATCTGGTGGCGATACTGGTGGGCATCGGGGTGTTCAGGGCATCAGGTGCCATGGATATGCTGATAGACGGCATACGCCACATGGTGGAAGTCATGGGTGGCAACAGCGACTTTGTGGGGGCTCTGCCCACCGCACTGATGAAGCCCCTATCGGGCAGCGGTGCGCGTGGCATGATGGTAGATGCCATGACTACCTATGGAGCCGACTCGTTTGTGGGGCGGCTGAGTTGCATCTTCCAAGGCTCTACCGATACCACCTTCTACATACTGGCGGTGTATTTCGGCAGTGTGGGCGTGCGCTACACACGCCATGCCGTGGCATGCGGTCTGCTTGCCGACCTTGCCGGTGTACTGGCAGCCATTGCCATCTGCTACTTCTTCTTCGGATGAGACAGTAACCCCCACATCTTTCGTATTGCCAACAACATGTATCAATTCTTATAAATAAAAATGTCTGGACTGAAATCACTTGCCAAAGACACCGCCATCTACGGACTGAGCAGCATCGTGGGACGCTTTCTCAACTACCTGCTGGTGCCTATATATACAGCCAAGATCTCTGCCGAGAGCGGAGGCTACGGTGTCATCTCCAACGTGTATGCCTACACGGCACTGTTGCTGGTGATACTCACCTACGGTATGGAGACTACCTTTTTCCGCTTTGCCAACAAAGAAGGAGAAAACCCGTTGCAGGTGTATCGCACCACCATGTGCGCCCTGGCCTGCACCTCATGCTTCTTTGTGGCGGCAGTACTGCTACTGCTACACCCCATCGCCTCTGCCATGGGCTATGCCGACCATCCCGACTATATCTGGGTGATGGCCCTCACCGTGGCGATAGATGCCTTCCAGTGCATCCCCTTCGCCTATCTGCGGTATGCCAAAAAGGCTGTGAAGTTTGCCTCACTCAAACTGCTCAATATCCTGCTGAGCATCGCCCTCAACGTGTTTTTCTTTGTGGTGTGGCCCCTCTACACAGGCATCGCCACCGAAGTGGGCTACGCCTTCTACATCAACCTGGCGTGCTCGGCACTGCTTACACTGGGCTTTGCCAAGGAACTGTCATTGTTCAGATGGCACATCGACACCGCACTGCTGCGCCGTATGCTGCAATACAGCTGGCCCATACTGGTACTGGGTATCGCCGGCATACTGAACCAGACGGCAGACAAGATATTATTCCCCTATATCTATCCGGGCGAGAACGCACACGAACAACTGGGCATATACAGCGCCTCAAGCAAGATTGCCATGATCATGGCAATGATAACGCAGGCGTTCCGCTATGCCTACGAGCCCTTTGTGTTCGGCAAGAACAAGGACAAGGACAACAAACAAACCTATGCCCTGGCCATGAAGTATTTCATCCTGTTCACCCTGCTTGCCTTCCTGGTGGTAATGGGCTATCTGCAACTGCTGAAACACATCATCGGCAGTGACTATTGGAGCGGTCTGCAGGCAGTGCCCGTAGTGATGGTGGCAGAGATTATGATGGGCATTTATTTCAACCTGTCGTTTTGGTATAAACTGACCGACCGCACCATTTGGGGCGCATGGTTCTCAGGCATCGGCTGCGCCGTGCTCATAGCCGCCAATGTAGTGCTTGTTCCCCGCTACGGTTTCATGGCATGTGCCTGGGCTGGCGTGGCCGGCTATGGTACCGCCATGGTGCTATCCTACCTGGTGGGACAACGCTATTATCCCATCAGTTATCCGCTGAAAAGCATCGCTGCCTATGTGGCGCTTGCCGCCCTGCTCGCCACCGGCATCAACTACTGCAATACCCACTTCACCACCCTCTGTGCCCTGGGGGCAAACACAGTGATGATAGGCATATTTGCAGGTGCAACTATATGGAAGAATTTTAATATAAAACGTATTGTCAAGCGAAACGGAAACTAAGAGCAAAACACATATAAAAGACATGAAAAAAACAACATTGATGATGGCGACACTGCTCGCCACTGCCTCGGCTTCTGCCGATGAGGGTATGTGGACCCTGTACAATCTTCCACAGCCCGTTTATGAGATTATGAAGTCTGAGGGCTTCACCATGCCCTATGACCAACTGTATGCCGCTCCCAACGCCATCAAGAATGCATGCGTAAACTTCAGCGGCTACTGCTCGGGAGTGGTGGTATCGCCCAACGGACTGGTGTTTACCAACCACCACTGCGGTTTTGAGGCCATCAGAAGCCATTCTACCGTGGAGCACGACTACATGCTCAACGGCTTCTATGCCAAGACCTACGAGGAGGAACTGCCCAACAAGGACATGTTTGTGAGTTTTATGGTGGAACAGAAGGATGTGACCAAGGAACTGACCGACATGGGCATCTTTGAACAGCCTCTCGACAAACAGGCACAACTGCTCGACTCCGTGGAAAACGCATGGTCGAAAAAGACCAAGGAACAAGACTCTACCTTGCGCCTGGAACTGAAACCTTTCTACGAGGGCAATGCGTATTATGCCACCACCTACCGCGACTTCCGCGACCTGCGACTGGTGTTCACCGTGCCCAAGTCGATGGGAAAATTCGGTGGTGAGACAGACAACTGGATGTGGCCCCGACAGACCTGCGACTTCTCGGTATTCCGCATCTATGCTGACCCCAATACCAACGGACCGGCTGACTACAACGAGAAGAACGTTCCCTACAAACCCGAAACCTGGGCACAGGTATCGCTGCAGGGCTACCGCGAGGGCGACTTCAGCATGACTATCGGTTATCCGGGCAGCACCAACCGCTACCTGTCCAGTTTCGGTATCAGGGA
Organism: uncultured Prevotella sp.; assembly: GCA_945830055.1. Classification (GTDB taxonomy): domain Bacteria; phylum Bacteroidota; class Bacteroidia; order Bacteroidales; family Bacteroidaceae; genus Prevotella. Next base: position 24,180 of record CALZXH010000024.1, on the reverse strand, counting down.
GAGAAGGGATGCTTCCAACGAGCCCATGGCACAGGCAAGAGGGGTGAAACAGGAAGTGATGTGGCGACACATGACTGCTGATGAAGCTGTACGCATCAAGTATGACTCCAAATATGCACAGAGTTCCAACTACTGGAAAAACTCCCTTGGTATGAACAAGTGCATCGACAGCGTGAATCTGATAGGACAGAAGGCTGATTTTGAAAAGCGCATCAGACAGTATCAGGACTCTACCGACTATCTGAAAGGCAAACTGGACCTCGACCTGATGAAACGTCTTTATGACGAGCGCTTTGAATACATGCGCGCCCTGACCTATTTTAGAGAGACCTTTGGCAGCAGAGCCAACGAGCTGACCTCAAGGGCACTCAAAGTGCACAACGGTATGGAGGTGAAAGGTCCTAAGAACAAGAAGAAAAAGCAGTATGTGGAGTTTAAGGACAACAGCGATGTGTGGGATGCCGCTACCGAGAAAGAGATGGTGGCTGTGATGCTGAAGAACTATCGCGAGAAGGTGGATGCCCGCTTCCTGCCCCAGTTCTACAACACCATCGACCAAAAATATGGCGGCAACTATGCCCAGTACGTGGAGGATATATGGAACAACTCCATACTGATGAAAACAGGCGAGAAAATATATATCAACAAGAAATCGTTCTATAAGGACTGTGGTGTACAGATGGGACTTGACCTTGACTCTGTTTTCGCCAACATCATAAATCCCATCAAAGCCACCCTCGACTCCATTGACCAGCAAGAGAAATACCTCTGCGACGTGAAATTGCGCATGGAGATGGACCAGCCTCACTACAGCGACGCCAACTTCACCATGCGACTGAGTTACGGACAAGTGGGCGGTTTCCTGCTCGACGGCAAACCATCGGGCTATTACACCACCGCTGAGAGCATTGTGAAGAAGATGAAACAGGCAGAAACCATCAAGGACTACTATGCCGAACCCATCATGCACAACCTGCTGTCTGCCGACAACTTCGGCAAATATACCGATACCACTACAGGCAAGATGCAACTGTGCTTCCTTACCAACAACGACATCACCGGCGGTAACAGCGGTTCACCCATGTTCAACGGAAAAGGCGAACTCATCGGTTTGGCATTCGACGGCAACTGGGACAGTCTGGCAAGCGATATCCTCTTTGACCGCCAGCTGGCACGCTGCATCGGCGTTGACATCCGCTATGTGCTCTATATGATGGACAAATGGGGCAATACCGAAAGACTGATCAAGGAAATCAACGCGAAATAAATGAAGGATTTTTTAAATGAAGAATGAGGACGAGTTGTCCTCATTCTTCATTTAAAAATACTACTTTCCGGCATCCACCATCCATTTGCCGTCTTCAGTCTTGGCTACTTTTATATCCTGTTTGTCTTCACTGCCGTCACCATACGTCAGTTTTACCTTAACCACAGCAGCATCACCCGACTCGCTGATTTCAGTGGAAAGGATTTCCCAAGACTTAAGCCCTTGTTTTTGTTCCATGCTCTTGTCGAACTTCTTTTGTATCAGATCCAACAAAGCGGCTTTCTGTTGCTCCAGTTTCTTGGCATCTGTCTCGGAGAACTTGATAAGGTCAATATACCCGGCATAATCCTTTTCCTGGAGTTTTGTCAAGGCACTGTTGACAATACCCTCGGGACTGTTGTCACTGCCCGAACAACTGCTTAACACTACTACTGCGGCAAACAGGACGATGGCACTTGCCAAAGCCTTGCCCATTACTTTCCATACATTTTTCATAGTCAACAAATTATTAAATGGTTAATAAACATATTGCATAAAAACAAATCATGATTTGGAAGCGATCTCAGAAACGACTGACCACCTTGAGCGCGGGACTACGGATGAAATCAGACGGCAGGATGACATGCTGAAGCCTGAAACCAGGCAGGCCTATATCATGGCGTACATCTCCGGTAAGTGACATTCCCGCTTGGGAATAAACATGCTCCACCAACTGACTGCAATACATGCGCGTGGTATCGCTGTCATCATAGTCATGGTTGAACAGGGTGCCTCTCAGACATATTGCCAAGGCATGGCAAGCCGCTGCCTTTGCCACACTGTCACAACCACTGCGCAACACCATACCGGTGACAGCATTGGAGGTACAGAAAAACCGCTCGGGCAACTCCATCACTACCCTGTCTTCCTCTCCCTCGTAGGGCACGGCATGCACCACATACAGCGTGTCGCCATATTGCGCCACTATGCCCACATGGGAGTATTCGCCTCCGTCATCGGCAGCCAGCACCACCCTACTCGCCATTCCCAAGCCTCTACGCAGCACGATATCTCCCTGCCGGAGTACCAGTCCATCAGGCATCACAGAAGTGGTTGTAGGGGCACTACAAGCGCCCAAGAGGCATGTCAGCACCATTATCCACAACCACAGCCACTGCCTCGCCATCACAAACCCTATTTTTTCCTGGGTTTACGCATAGCCCATCCTTCTTCACTGAAATCGGGCTCCTCGCCCTTCAGCTTGGGCATATCCGGATGCAGGAATTTCATCCAGTCGTCTTTGGTAAACTGTCGTTTGGGTTCTGCATTGCGCTTGGGCTCGGTCATGCGTCGGGAGTTCTTCTTGGGCATACGCTCCTCCTTGTTGTAGGCAGACTTGCCTCCCCTGCTGTCGGCATCGGCATCGTTGCAGCGCACCTCCCTACCCTTGTATCGGATACCGTTGAGGGCACGCATCACTCTGTCGGCATCTCCTTTGGGCACCTCGATATAGGAGAACTGTGGCATCAGGTCGATATGTCCCACCTGCTGGCGCCCTCCGAGATGCCTGTTGAGCATCTGCATCACCTCTCCGGGATAGAAGCCGTGAGCCTTGCCCAGATTGACAAACAGGCGACGGTAGCCCTGCTCGGGTTGGCGCGGACCGCGCTTCTCTTCGCGCTTGCGTTCACCTTTCTTTCCTCTGTCACTACCCTTACCTGCCGTCACCTTCTCTATCTCCGGAGCATTGGCATAGTAGGAAAGGAACTTGCCGAACTCTCTGGTCACCATCTTTTTGATGATATCTTCTTTGTCAAAGTATTCGAAGTGACGGTTAATCTCACCTATAAACGGGGCTATCTGCTCATCATCGACATCTACTTTGACTATCTCGTCCATCACACGGTAGAGCTGTTTGGTACAGATTTCCTGCGGTGAAGGTATCTCGCCAGCCACAAACTCCTTACCGATGATACGCTCTATATCGCGCATCTTATGGCGTTCGCGAGAGTGGATGATGGCTATCGAAGTACCCTTCTTCCCTGCCCTTCCGGTGCGCCCGCTACGATGGGTATAACTCTCTGTATCGTCGGGCAGTCCGAAATTGATGACATGGGTCAGGTCGTCCACATCCAGACCACGGGCAGCCACATCGGTGGCTACAAGCAACTGCGTGAGATGGGTACGGAACTTCTGCATGGTGGTATCACGCTGCTGTTGGGAGAGGTCGCCATGCAGGCTCTCGGCATTGTAACCGTCGTGTATCAACTTGTCGGCAATCTCTTGGGTCTCCTTTTTTGTACGACAGAAGATGATACCGTAAATCTTGGGGTAGTAATCCACTATTCGCTTGAGTGCCAAGTACTTGTCGCGTGCATTGACCATGTAGTACACATGATTCACATTTTCGGCACCCTCGTTGCGGCTACCCACCACTATCTCACGGTGATTGTGCAGATAGCTGGTGGCAATACGCTCTATCTCCTTGCTCATGGTGGCGGAGAAGAGCAAGGTATTCCGTTCTTCGGGCAGCTGTTCAAAGATGGCATTGATGCTCTCGGTAAATCCCATATTGAGCATCTCATCCGCCTCGTCGAGCACCACATTCTGCACGGCATCGAGCTTGGCCTTTCCCCGGTTCATCAGGTCGATGAGTCTGCCAGGGGTAGCCACGATGATTTGCGCTCCATTGCGCAGCTGCCTTATCTGGTTGTCAATGGCGGCACCTCCATACACAGCCACCACGTGGAGTCCGTTGATATACTTGGCAAAGTCGCTCAAATCATCGGCTATCTGCAGGCAAAGTTCGCGTGTGGGACTGAGCACCAGAGCCTGTGTCTGTGTGGACTCCACATTGATACGCTGTATCAGGGGAATGCCAAAAGCGGCAGTCTTTCCTGTACCGGTCTGTGCCAATGCAATAATGTCATTACGGTTGCCCAACAGATAGGGTATCACCTCTTGCTGCACAGGCATGGGATATTCAAATCCCAGTTCGCTGATGGCGCGCACAATGTCGCTGCTAACGCCCAGTTCTTCAAATGTTTTCAAATGATTATTAATTTAGGATGGGTATATTGCCATCGGATTATTGTTTCAAGGCCTCTGCCATAGCCTTGCCCAATGCAAAGCACTGTGCAGTGGTGTCGGCATCCAGACTTTGTTTGATTTCCACGGGAGTACCCACGGGAGTGAAATGCAGTTTATGCTCGTTCCATTCGGCAATCTTATCTACAGCCTTCCCTGCCCACGCGTAGCTGCCAAACCATCCCAGCAGGTGATTCTTGATATCCTTACCTGCCAGTTCAGAAAGCAGCACCTCCATTTCATGATACAATCCGGCATTGTAGGTGGGAGCACCCACGATAAGTGCCTTGTAGCGGAATACGTCGCGGATGATGTAGGAGTGGTGGGTTTTGGATACATTGTACATCACGATATTCTTGACGCCTGCCTCACTGGCTGCCCGTGCTATCATCTCGGCAGCCCTTTCGGTATTGCCATACATGGTACCATAGCAGATAACCAGTCCGCTCTCTGTTTCATAACGGCTCATCTTGTCGTAAAGGTCTATCACCTTGGCAACATGGTCGTGCCACACAGGTCCGTGAGTGGAACAAATAGAGTCTATCTGTACCCCTTGCAGTTTCTTCAGCGCATTCTGTACAGGTGTGCCGTATTTACCCACGATATTGCTGTAATAGCGCACCATTTCAAGCCAAAAAGTGTCACAGTTGATCTGATAGTCAAGCACACCGCCGTTGAGGGCACCAAAGCAGCCAAAGGCATCTCCCGAGAAAAGGGTGTGGGTGGTAGTTTCCAAGGTCACCATGGTCTCTGGCCAGTGCACCATCGGTGTGAACACAAAGGTGAGTTGGTGCTGTCCGAGCGACAGCGTGTCGCCGTTTTTCACCTCAAGCAGTTGGTTGTCGATACCATAGAATCCCTGCATCATTCCAAAGGTCTTCTTGTTGCCGATGACGGTGATGCCGGGATAGTACTTACGTATCAGTTCGATAGCTCCGCTATGGTCAGGTTCCATGTGGTTCACCACCAGGTAGTCAATGGGGCGGTCACCCAGGATGTCCTGGATATTCTTAAGGTAGGGGATGAAGAAATCCACCTCTACGGTATCGATAAGACACACCTTCTCATCAGTGATTAGATACGAATTGTAGGATACGCCGTTAGGCAGCGGCCACAAACCTTCAAAGAGATTCTTATTGCGGTCGTTCACTCCCACATAATGGATGTTGCTTAAAATCTGTTGCATGGTATTGATGTTGTTTTAAGGCGGTAGCATCAAAGACTCCGCCATGGGTTATTATTGTTGCAGTTGCAGACCGAACGCCCTGTCAATGCTGTTGTCGATACTTTGGCAGCAATTGGCACTGAACTGTTGTGCCTGCTCTATCAGCTTGTCCCAAAGCGCCTCCGGCAGTGACTGTTCCATCATGGAGCGGCTCACTCCGTTCTTGACCAATCCATAGACAAACCCGGCATTGAAGTTGTCACCGGCACCGATGGTGCTCACTGTGTTTGTCTTGATGACCGGATATTCCTTGCGTAGTCCTCCCTCGGCACGCAGTTGCACGGGCCGGGCACCGTTGGTGCAGATGAACTTTTTGGAATAGAATGCCACGTCGCTTCTGTAGATGGCATCGGGATCTGTCTTCTTGAACAGTACCTCGAAATCCTCTACACTGCCTCGCACTACATGTGCCAGTTCAAGGTTTTCCAGCAGATAGGGTGTTATCTTGATGACCTCCTGACGATGCGACGATCTGAAGTTTACATCGTAATACAGGATGGCACCCTTGTTACGTGCATACTCCAGAAAGCCCTGCACTTGCGGACGTATTACCGGATTGACGGCATAGAAAGAACCGAACATCACCACATCATCCGGTTGCACATCGGGATAGGAGAAATCGAGCTGGTCGCGCGGATGGTCTTTGTAAAACACGTATTCGGCATCATTGTGCTCGTTGAGAAAGGCCAGAGAGATGGGCGACTTGCTGCCGGGATAGACATTGATCTGACTGTTGTCCACACCATTCTCATGGAGAAAGCGGATGATACGCTGCCCCACCCTGTCACTGCCTGTGGAACTGATGAAGGTGGTGGGCACACCGGCACGCCCCAAAGAAATGATACCATTGAACACTGAACCACCTGGTACAGCCCCTATCGGTTCATCATTTCTGAAGATGATATCCAATACTGTTTCGCCAATACCTATTACTTTTCGCATTGTGTTGTGATGATTATTCTGATTGTTATGATATTCGTTGCAATAAAAAGACGACAAAACACCACAGGGATGATACACGCCATCCCTATGGAACTATGCTGCAAATATCTTATTTTTTTTGCAAATAACAAACTAAAAATTAGTATTTTTGCGCACACTGACATGAAATACAATACTCATACACTGGTCAATGGACTGCGAATCATCCACTTGCCGGATGTTTCGCCTGTGATTTATTGCGGCTATGGCATCGCCGCCGGAACACGTCATGAACTTGATAGTCAGGAGGGTATGGCACACTTCTGCGAGCATGCCACCTTCAAGGGCACACAGCGACGGGGACCATTGAATATCATCAATTGTTTGGAACGCGTTGGGGGAGACCTGAATGCATTTACCAACAAGGAGAGCACGGTGTTCTATGCAGCACTGCTCAAGGAACATCTGCCCAAAGCGGTAGACCTGCTCACCGACATCGTTTTCCACAGCACCTACCCGCAGCAGGAGATTGAAAAGGAGGTGGAAGTAATCTGCGACGAGATAGAAAGTTACAACGATTCGCCGGCAGAACTGATTTTCGACGATTTTGAGAATCTGCTCTTTGCCCACCATCCCTTGGGACACAACATCCTGGGACAGGCGGACAGGCTACGAACCTATTCTTCCGAACAGCTACGGCAGTTTACCGCCTCACACTACCGTGCCAACAACGCCATCTTTTTTGCCTACGGAGATATCAGTTTTGACCGACTGGTGAAGATGCTGGAAAAAGCTACCGCAGACCTGCCTGCCGGCTTGCCGCTGGTGAACAGGAAGGAATATCCTGCCCTGCCTACACAGACTGGCAACCGCCGGGTGGAGATACAGAAAAACACCCACCAAACCCACGTGATGATGGGCAACAGGGCATATCCCGTAGGGCATCCGCACCGCATTGCCTTATACTTGCTGAACAACCTGCTGGGCGGACCGGGTATGAGCACCCGACTGAACCTGGCACTGCGCGAACGCAACGGACTGGTCTATTCAGTGGACAGTTCGATGCTGAGTTATGCCGACACGGGCACATGGTGCGTGTATTTCGGTTGCGATTCCCACGACACAAATCGATGCATACACCTGGTAAAGCGGGAACTGGACCGACTGATGCAGCAACCGCTGAGCGACAACGCGGTACGCAATGCCAAGAGGCAGTTGAAAGGACAGATTGCCGTGGCGTGTGACAACAGGGAGAGCTTTGCACTCGATTTTGCCAAAGGATTCCTGCATTATGGATGGCATAAAGACATAACCGCACTCTACAACGAGATTGACGCCCTGGATGCGCCATTGCTGCAAAAGGTGGCACAAGAGATATTCGACAGCAAGGCAATGACTACTCTCATCTACACCTGAACAACGCGTCTTATCTCACAAGGGAGTTAGAACAGAAGAATGCACACATAATAGAGATTGCTGAATTTAAAAGAAGTACCATTTCATCGCGATAACGATGGTCGCAAATTATAATGATGATGAACTTTGAAATGAAATACGATGTGGTGGTGGTGGGAGGCGGTCATGCCGGTTGTGAGGCTGCCGTTGCTGCCGCCAACATGGGCGCAAAAACATGCCTGGTGACGATGGACATGAACAAGATTGCACAGATGTCGTGCAACCCAGCTATCGGAGGTATCGCCAAAGGACAGATAGTGCGCGAGATTGATGCCTTAGGTGGAGAGATGGGACGGGTGACCGATGCCACAGCCATCCAGTTCAGAATGCTTAACCGTTCCAAAGGTCCTGCCGTATGGAGCCCCAGAGCACAATGCGACCGCGGCAAATACATCTGGCAGTGGCGTACCACACTGGATAATACCCCGCTGCTCGACGTGTGGCAGGACCAGGTAGACGAACTGTTGACAAAAGGAAACACCGCCATTGGCGTGCATACCATTTGGGGTGTGAGCATCTATGCTAAAAGTATCGTAATCACCGCAGGTACATTCTTAAACGGACTGATGCACATCGGCAGACAGATGGTTCCGGGCGGGCGAATCGCCGAACCAGCCTCTCTGAATCTTACGGAGAGCATCACCCGACATGGCATCCGCTCATGGCGTATGAAAACGGGCACACCGGTGCGTATCGACAAACGTAGCGTGCACTTCGAGGATATGGAAATACAACCTGGAGAGGAAGACTATCATCAGTTCAGCTTCATGGCTCCCCAACGAGTGCTGAAACAGCTACCCTGTTGGACCTGCAACACCAATGCACGAGTGCATGAGATATTGAACAGCGGACTGCCAGAGTCGCCTCTATATAACGGGCAAATCAAGAGCATTGGTCCTCGCTACTGCCCTTCAATAGAAACAAAACTGGTCACCTTTCCCGACAAGGAACAGCACCCGCTGTTTCTGGAACCCGAGGGAGAAGACACCAATGAGATGTATCTGAACGGATTCTCATCTTCCCTTCCCATGCACATTCAGATTGCGGCACTACGAGAAATTCCTGCACTGCGCGATGTCAAAGTATATCGGCCGGGCTATGCCATAGAGTACGATTTCTTCGACCCGACACAACTCAACCATTCGTTGGAATCGAAGATTATTGAAGGACTATTCTTTGCCGGACAAGTAAACGGAACCACAGGTTATGAAGAGGCAGGCGGCCAAGGACTGGTAGCAGGTGTCAATGCAGCCATCCGTTGCAGTGGCGGCTCGCCTTTTGTGATGGCTCGCGACGAAAGTTATATCGGCGTACTTGTCGATGATTTGGTGACAAAAGGCGTGGATGAACCTTACCGTATGTTTACTTCAAGGGCAGAATACCGCATACTGCTGCGACAAGACGACGCCGATGCCCGACTCACAGAAAAGGCATACCAGATAGGACTGGCAAAGACCGACCGTTATGAATGGTGGTTGAAGAAGAAGAGAAATATCGAAGAAATCGAGCATTTCTGTCAAAACACTTCAGTGAAGCCTGCCGCTATCAATGGGGCTTTGGAAAACATGGGCACCACCCCACTCCACGGCAGCACGAAACTGATAGATCTCATCAGTCGCCCACAACTAAACATCAGTCTGCTTGCCAAGTGGATTCCTGAACTGGCACAGTACCTGGACAACATCAGCGAGCGACACGATGAAATTATCGAAGCCACCGAGATACGTATCAAATACAAAGGATATATTGAGCGTGAGAGAATGGTAGCAGATAAGATGCACCGATTGGAGAACATTAAGATAAAAGGCAAGTTCAACTACGCAGATATGCACCAGCTATCCACCGAAGCACGACAAAAACTGGAATCCATCAATCCGGAAACCCTGGCACAAGCAAGTCGTATTCCGGGCGTCTCTCCCAGTGATATCAACGTAATGCTGGTGCTGATGGGAAGATAACCATTATCAAATACACATTTAATTATTATATTATGAATAACCCCACCCTATTGAACAACCTGCGTTGCATTCCCGATTTCCCCATCAAAGGCATCAACTTCCGGGATGTCACCACTCTATTCAGCAATGCCGAATGCTTGCAAATCATCCTTGACGAACTCTACGAAATATATAAAGACAAGGGCATCACCAAGGTGGTAGGCATCGAGAGCCGAGGCTTTGTTGTTGGAGCCGCACTGGCGGCACGCCTTGGTGCTGGTATGGTGCTATGCAGAAAGAAAGGAAAGTTGCCTGCTGAAACCATTGAAGAGAGTTACAGCAAGAAATACGGAACTGACACCATAGAGATTCACAAGGATGCCATTACCAGCGACGACGTGGTTCTACTCCATGACGACCTGCTCGCCACCGGAGGCACCATGCTTGCAGCTTACAACCTCTGCCAAAAGTTCCATCCCTGCAAAACATACATCAACTTTGTCATAGAGATTACAGACGAAGGACTTCACGGCAGAGACGTGTTCCCCCGAGAGGTAGAAGTAAGCACCCTTATCAATATGTAGCGGATAAAAGTTTCACGTGAAACTTTAACCAATAAACTAACTTTAAATGAGTAAGTTATAAAAGCGTGAAGCAACAAACAAAAGCATGAAGAAAGAAGAGAACGACCAACGTATAGCCAGACTGAAAGGCATAGTTAACAGCATGCCAGCCAAACCGGGCAGCTATCAGTTTTATGATAGCGACGGCACCATCATCTATGTAGGCAAAGCGAAGAATCTGAAAAGTCGTGTTTCTTCTTATTTTCACACAGAGGTTGACAGGTTCAAGACAAAGGTACTGGTAAGCAAGGTTGAAGACATCTCCTATACTGTAGTGAATACAGAAGAAGATGCCCTGCTTTTAGAAAACAACCTTATCAAGAAATACAATCCCAAATACAATGTATTGCTTAAAGATGGGAAAACCTATCCCAGCATCTGCGTGACCAACGAACTACTTCCACGAATCTTCAAGACAAGAACCATCAACAAAAAATGGGGAACCTATTATGGCCCCTATTCACATCTGCCATCCATGTATGCCGTGCTGGACCTTATCAAGAAGATGTACCATCTGCGCACCTGCAAATTCCCCATCACCAGAGAAGGAATCGACAAGGGGAAATATCAGGTTTGTCTGGATTACCATATTCACAACTGTGCCGGTCCTTGCGCTGCACATCAGTCGCCCGAGGAGTACAGGCGCAACGTAGAAGAGGCAAAAGAAATACTGAAGGGAAATACCCGAGGTATTATAAAGACACTACGCCAACGCATGGAAGCACTGGCTGAAAGTCTGCAGTTTGAGGAAGCGGAAAAAGTAAAACAGCAATACCTGCTCATCAGCCAGTTCTGCGCCAAGAGCGAAGTTGTGAGTCATACCATAGACAATGTGGACGTGGTAAGCATTACAGACGACGAAAACGTAGCTTTCATCAACTATATCCATGTCACGGCAGGAAGCATCAACCAGTCCTTCACCTTTGAATACCGCAAAAAGCTGAACGAGACCAAAGAAGAACTACTGGCACTGGGTATCACCGAGATGAGACAGCGCTTCGGCAGTACATCCAAAGAGATTGTAGTACCCTTCATGCCCGACTCTTCATGGGAAAACATCACACTTACAGTACCACAGAGAGGCGATAAGAAAACATTGCTCGAACTGTCGCTAATGAACTGCAAGCAGTACCGTTTTGACCGGCTGAAACAGGCAGAAAAACTGAATCCGGAGCAGAAACAGACACGGCTGATGAAGGAACTTCAAGAGAAACTGCAACTGCCCAAGATGCCTTATCAGATAGAATGTTTCGACAATTCCAACATCTCTGGCACTGATGCCGTAGCTGCCTGTGTGGTGTTCAAAGCATTGAAACCAGCCAAGAAACTCTACCGGAAATATATCATCAAGACCGTAGAGGGACCGGACGACTACGCTTCTATGCAAGAAGTTGTAAGGCGACGCTACACAAGGATGATGGAAGAGAATGAACCCCTGCCCGACCTCATTATTACTGACGGTGGACAAGGTCAGATGAGCGTGGTAAGAAGCGTACTAGAAGGTGAACTGAACCTTCAGATCCCTATCGCAGGACTTGCCAAGGACAGCCGTCATCGTACCAACGAACTACTGTATGGCAATCCTCCCGTTACCGTAGCAGTTAAGACCGACAGCGAACTATTCCGCATACTTACCCAAATCCAGGATGAAGTACACCGCTTTGCCATCACATTCCATCGTGACAAGCGTTCCAAACATCAGTTACACAGCATTTTAGATGAAATTAAAGGAATTGGTCCAAAGACTAAACAACTGTTACTCAACCAACTGAAGAGCGTCAAACGTATAGAAGAGGCAGATATAGATACACTGACCTCAATAGCAGGTACGGCAAAAGGAAGTATCATTTACCAATATTTCCATCCTAAAGAGAATGACCCAAAAGAGGATAAAATACCCACATAAAAGGGAAAAAACCGTGAGGAAAGAGAATTGAAATGATTACCTTTGCACGGTAATTGGTTCTATAAAAATAAGCAACATGAGATTAGTAATCCAAAGAGTCAAACAAGCCAGTGTAACCATCAACGGAAGTGTTAAATCGCAGATTAGCGAAGGTCTGCTAATATTGGTGGGAGTATGTGCGGAAGACACCGAAGAGGATGCTACTTGGCTGGCAAAGAAAACCGCATCACTGCGCATCTTTGACGATGAAAACGGAGTGATGAACCGCTCGGTAAAAGACATCAACGGAGAGGTACTTGTGGTGAGCCAGTTCACCCTGTATGCCAGTTACAAAAAGGGAAACCGCCCCTCATGGTTACGAGCCGCAACCCATGACATATCCATCCCACTCTATGAGTTTTTCTGCAGGCAGATGGAGGAAGAAACGGGCAAACAGGTAGGTACTGGCGAGTTTGGCGCTGACATGAAAGTGGCACTGCTAAACGACGGTCCTGTAACCATCTGCATGGATTCAAAAAACAAAGAATAAAGGAAAAGCCATGGAAGAACTATCAACAAAAAAAGAAATCACCCTGAATGAGGCACAGCAACTGGTGGATAAGTGGATCAAAGAATATGGAGTAAGGTATTTCTCAGAACTCACCAATATGGCAGTGCTGACTGAAGAAGTGGGAGAACTTGCACGGGTGATGGCACGTACCTACGGAGACCAGAGTTTCAAAAAAGGAGAGACAGCCAATCTTGGCGATGAAATGGCAGATGTGCTGTGGGTACTCCTTTGTCTGGCCAACCAAACAGGTGTGAACCTGACCGAAGAACTGAAGAAAAACATCCTGAAAAAGACCACGAGGGATAAAGATAGGCACAAAACTAATTGTAAATTAAGTACTTACAATAATAATATATAGATATGACACAGCATGAACATTGCAACTGCGGTATGCACCATGATGAAGAACAGTACAAGGATAAATACTGTCAGGCATTGGAACTATATCAACTGAACATCAGTGATGAAGATGTAAGAAAAGCCGTCAAGACGATTATCTCAGAGAAAGTACATACAAACGACACCCCGGAAGTGAAGAAATTCCTTTTAGGCAGCGTGGAACTCACCTCATTGAAAACAACTGATTCTGACGAGAGCATCATGGCACTGACGGAACGTGTAAACCGTTTTGACGAGGAATTTGCCGACCTGCCCCACGTGGCGGCCATCTGTGTATATGCCAATAATGCCCGCACGGTAAGCGAATCATTAGAGGTGGATGGCGTACAAGTGACCTGCGTTTCGGGAGCGTTTCCTTCAGGACAGGCACTGATGGAGGTGAAGATTGCCGAAACAGCCCTGGCACTGCAAGATGGTGCCACAGAGATTGATATGGTAATGCCTGTAGGCAAGTATCTGAGCGGTGATTTAGAAGGTATGTGCGACGAGATAGAAGAGATGAAACAACTGTGCGGAGAGCACAAACTAAAGGTGATTTTAGAGACAGGCTGCCTGAAAACAGCGGCACATATCAAGCGCGCCTCACTGCTTGCCATGTATGCCGGTGCCGACTTTATCAAGACAAGTACAGGCAAGGAACAACCCGCTGCCACACCCGAAGCTGCCTATGTCATGTGCAAAGCTATCAAAGAATACTATGAAAAGACAGGCATACAAGTTGGTTTTAAGCCCGCTGGCGGCCTTAACTCGGTGACAGATGCATTGATATACTACAGCATCGTTAAAGAGATTCTGGGCGAAAAATGGCTTACTCACGACTATTTCAGATTAGGTACGAGCCGACTGACAAACCTTCTGATTAGTGAAATCACCGGTGAAGAGGTTACTTTTTTCTGAAATTAAGGGGGACTTATTGACATGACAACTGTTTGCCCTATTCAGTTGTCAAGAGCTATTCTTGTAATAAAACACAATTAGATACGAAAATAGCAGGCCTGAAACCTGCTATTTTTTTCTGTCTATCACATAGTCGAGATAAGCAGTGAGTGCTTGTCTGATATCGTCTCTTCTCACCCTCTCATCAATATACCGCAAAGCCTTACTTCTGAAATCCATCATACGTTGACGGGCATATTCTATACCGCCATGACTGATGGTGTAATCAACCAATCGGGCAATTTCCTCGCTGCTCACCTGATGATTCTTCACCTTCATCGCAAGTTCTCTGATACTGGCATCATCACTTTGGTTGACGGCATATATCACAGGCAGTGTCAACTTGCCTTCAGCCATATCGTTGCCACTGGGTTTTCCTATGTCGAATGAAGGGTAATAGTCAAAGATATCATCTTTAATCTGGAAAATAATACCCAAATGAATACCGAACTGTCGGGCAGCCTCTATCTCCTCATCAGAGGCACCTGCGGAAAGCGCTCCTATGGTACAACAGGCTGCAAACAGAGCGGCAGTCTTTTGTTGGATAACCTTATAGTATATATCCTCTGAAATATCCAAACGAGAAATATTGCTGAGTTGCAGTATCTCTCCACTGGCAAGTGTGCGACCAAGTTCAGAAAGTTCTTCAACAATGGTGTTGTTTCTTGTACGCGCCACACTGAGCAGAGCTGTAGAAAGAAGATAATCGCCCACCAAAACAGCCACCTTATTATTGTAGGTAGCATTCACAGAAGCCTGTCCTCTACGCTCACTACTCTCGTCAACCACATCGTCGTGCACCAAACTGGCGGTATGCAACAATTCCAATCCAACGGCGGCATAGATGGTTTCTTCATTCACTCTTCCATAGTTCTTGGCAGTCAGTAAAATAAGCATAGGACGCATCCGTTTGCCCTGACGCTTACGGATATGCTCAAGGGCACTGCCCAAAAGACCGTCAGAGTGGGTCAGAGAGTCGGCGAACAATTGATCAAACTGTTGCATCTCTGTGGTAATGGGTTGTGTGATTGTCTGGATATTGCTCATGGGAGATAATAAATCAAGGCAAAATTACAGAAATTATCGGAGTAAACAGAAAAAAATTCGTAATTTTACACGTTTAAAGCACAGAAACATGGAGAAACTATTTCTGATTGATGCCTACGCAATGATATACAGGGCATATTACGCCATGATCAAGAACCCGAGAATCAACTCAAAGGGGCAGAATACATCAGCCATCATGGGGTTTGTGAACTCACTGCACGAGATACTCACCAAGGAGCAACCTACCCTGCTGGGAGTAGCTTTCGACCCTGCCGGTCCAACCTTCAGACATGAGGCATATCCCGAATACAAAGCACAGCGCGAGAGTTGTCCGGAAGACATCAAGGCTTCTGTTCCCATCATCAAGAAGATTCTCACCGCCTACCGTATTCCCATCCTTGAATGTGCCGGATTTGAGGCAGATGACGTGATAGGCACACTCACCACGCAAGCAGGAGCACAGGGTATCGAGACACTGATGGTTACACCCGACAAAGACTATGCCCAACTGGTGGCACCTTGCGTAAAGATGTACCGTCCTCGCTTCGGTAACAATGGCTATGAGGAAATGGGTGTGGAAGAGATCAAACAGAAATACGAAATCGACAACACATCCCAGGTAATCGACCTACTGGGACTGATGGGCGACACTGCCGACAACATACCAGGATGCCCGGGTGTGGGAGAAAAAACAGCCGTCAGACTGATTAAACAATTCGGTTCCATCGAAAATCTGCTGCAAAACACCGACCAACTCACCGGTGCACTGAAGAAGAAGGTGGAGGACAATGCCGAAAAGATACGCTTCTCCAAATTCCTTGCCACCATCAAAACCGACGTACCCGTCTCTCTCGATATCGAGGCACTGAGAGTAAAGGAACCCGATGAGGAAGAATTGCAGAAAATATTCAGCGATCTGGAGTTTAAGACCTTCGCACAACGAATACTTAAAAAAACTGAAAATAAACAAAAAACTGCCAACCTTCAACTTGACTTATTTTCCGAAATTCCCGACGAAGGGCAAGAAAGCGAGCAAATTTTGGATTTTCAGAGCGTTAAAACGAAGCAGCATAATTACCAACTCATTGAAGGAAAAGAAGATATAAAGAAATTGTGTGACTATTTCTTGACAAATGAAATTCTGAGTTTTGATACAGAGACCACTTCGACTGATGCTTTCAGTGCTGAACTGGTGGGATTGAGCTTTGCGGTGGTCGAAGGAGAGGCCTATTACATACCTATCAGCAAAAACAGAGAAGAAGCACTGGAGACACTCGAACTGCTAAGACCCGCTTACGAGAGTGAGCAACTGCTCAAAGTAGGACAGAACATGAAGTACGACATTGAAGTACTTGCCGGCTATGGAATCGAGGTAAAGGGAAAAATGTTTGATACCATGATAGCCCACTACCTGATACAGCCCGAACTGCATCATAACATGGACTACATGGCTGAGATCTACCTGAACTACCAGACCATACACATCGAGGAACTGATTGGACCTAAAGGGAAAAACCAGAAGTCGATGAGGGATGTAGACAAGACAGTAGTGTGCGAATATGCAGCCGAAGACGCTGACATTACCCTACAACTGAAAAACAGACTTGAGCCAGAACTGAAACGTATCGGAGCAGAAAAGCTGTTCTATGATATCGAGATGCCCCTGATGCCCGTACTGGCAGAGATGGAGATGAACGGAGTGCGCATCAACACGCTGGCATTGCAGGAGAGTTCACAACTGCTCACATCCCGACTGCGCGAAACGGAAGAGCTTATCTACCAGATGGCAGGTACTCCTTTCAACATCGCATCACCCAAACAAGTAGGTGATATCCTGTTTGGCAAACTGCAACTGGTAGAGAAACCAAAGAAGACAAAGTCGGGACAATACGTGACCAACGAAGAGGTACTGCAAACCCTGGCCAACAAACATGAGATAGTAAGCAAGATACTGGAATACAGAGGATTGAGAAAATTACTAAACACCTATATTGATGCACTTCCCAAACTCATCAATCCAAGGACAGGACACATACACACCTCATTCAACCAAACGGTGACGGCCACAGGACGCCTGTCGAGCAGCGACCCCAACCTGCAGAACATACCCATACGCGACGAGAACGGCAAGGAGATACGCAAGGCGTTCATCCCAGAGGAAGGATGCCTGTTCTTCAGTGCAGACTACAGTCAGATTGAACTGCGCGTGATGGCACATCTCAGCGAAGACGAACACATGATTGACGCCTTCTGCAAGCAATACGACATTCATGCAGCCACTGCAGCCAAGATATTCAAGAAAACGATCGATGAGGTAGAGCGCAACGAACGAACCATGGCAAAACGCGCTAATTTCGGCATCATTTACGGCATCACTGTGTTCGGACTTGCCGACCGCCTGAACATCAGTCGCGAGGAAGCAAAAAAACTGATAGAAGACTATTTCTCCACTTTCCCAGGCGTCAAGGCATACATGGAGCGTGCCAAGGAAGAGGCACGTAGCAAGGGATACGTCACCACCCTCTTCGGCAGACGCCGCTATCTGCCAGACATCCGTTCGGGCAATGCCACTGTACGCGGATTTGCCGAGCGCAATGCCATCAACGCGCCCATCCAAGGCACAGCAGCAGACATCATCAAGGTGGCGATGATACGTATCCACCGGCGTTTCAAGGAAGAGAATATCCGCTCCAAGATGATACTGCAGGTTCACGACGAACTCAACTTCTCCGTGCTGCCCGAAGAAAAAGAACAGGTGCAACGTATCGTGCTGGAGGAAATGGAGAAGGCTTACAGTCTGAAGGTGCCCTTGGTGGCAGATAGCGGATGGGGCGACAACTGGCTGGAGGCGCACTGATACTTACACACAATTGGCTGAACAGCAATTATAAAAGATTATAACCAGGTATGGAAAAGATAAGGCAATTATGGACTGAGAACCGGGCAAAGGCACTGGAATTCATACGCTTCGGTATAGTGGGTACCACCGCCATGATAGTACACTATGGCATCTTTTATCTGCTCTTGCCCTGGATGGACAAGAACATCGCCTATACCATCGGCTATTTCCTGAGTTTTCTGGGCAATTTCTTCCTGTCTTCCTTCTTCACTTTCCAGGTAAAACCCACCTGGACACGTTTCCTGAAGTTCGGTACCAGCCACGGCATCAACTACTTCATGTACATTGGCCTTTTCAACCTTTTCTGCTGGGTAGGTGTACCAGTAAAATGGGCTCCCCTACCCGTCTATGCCGTGGCCGTACCCGTCAGCTTCCTTTTGGTAAGACTGGCACTGACCAAAAAACTGAGGAAATAGGAAGAAACCATGGGTTTCATGCAAACTCACCTGCCTTTTGCTTCCTCAATCGGCTAAAAACATGTAACTTTGCACACAATAATAACAAACCGATAAAGATACATGGCATTAAAATGTGGTATTGTAGGATTGCCCAACGTGGGCAAATCCACACTGTTCAACTGCCTGTCAAGTGCCAAGGCACAGGCAGCCAATTTCCCTTTCTGTACAATAGAACCCAATGTGGGGGTGATTACTGTACCCGATGAGCGTCTCACCAAACTGGCAGAGATAGTACATCCTGGACGCATTGTGCCCGCCACCTGCGAAATAGTGGATATAGCCGGACTGGTGAAAGGTGCAAGCAAGGGCGAAGGTCTGGGCAACAAGTTTCTGGGAAACATACGCGAGACAGACGCCATCATCCATGTGCTGCGCTGCTTTGAAGACGACAACATCACCCATGTGGATGGCTCCATCAACCCCATTAGAGACAAAGAAATAATTGATACCGAACTGCAACTCAAGGATTTGGAGACCATAGAGGCCAAACTTGCCAAGCAGCAGAAGGCAGCTGCCGCAGGCAACAAGGAGGCAAAGATAGAGGTGAGTGTGATGGAAGCCTACAAAGACGCACTGGTACAGGGCAAGAACGCACGCACAGTGACCTTTGAAAGCAAGGACGAGCAGGATGCCGCACGCAATCTGTTCCTGCTTACCTCCAAACCCGTACTCTATGTCTGCAACGTGGATGAAGCCTCTGCCAAGAGCGGCAATGACTTTACCCGCAGTATTGAGGAACTGGCTACACAAGAGGGAGCCGAAGCAATGGTGATAGCCGCTAAGACAGAGGAAGACATCGCCGAACTGGAGTCATACGAAGATAAACAGCTGTTCTTGGAGGAGCTGGGACTGGAAGAAAGTGGTGTAAACCGCCTGATCAAGAAGGCATATTCACTGCTCAACCTGCAGACCTTCATCACTGCCGGTGAGATGGAAGTCAAGGCATGGACCTACCACAAGGGATGGAAAGCCCCACAGTGTGCCGGTGTGATACATACCGATTTTGAGAAAGGATTTATCCGTGCCGAAGTCATCAAATATGAGGACTACCTGCAATACGGCTCCGAGGCAGCCGTACGCGAGGCAGGTAAACTGGGCGTAGAAGGCAAGGACTATGTGGTGCAAGACGGCGATATCATGCACTTCAGGTTTAATGTATAGTATCATGCACTGTCTGTTGTATATTGATTGGAATCCGCAACTCACCCTTTTCGGTGTGTTGCGCTGGTACAGCTTGCTATGGCTCATCGGTCTGCTGATAGCCTATCTGCTGGTCAAGAAACTGTATAAAGAGCAGGGACTGAAGGAAGAACTCTTCGAACCCCTGTTTTTCTACTGCTTTGCAGGTATTCTTTTGGGAGCCCGTTTAGGGCATTGCATCTTCTATCAGCCCGACTATTTCCTTACGTCTTTCCAAGGTATGGTGGAGATGATACTGCCCATCCGCATCCTGCCTGAAGGTGGCTGGAAATTCACCGGATATGAAGGTCTGGCAAGTCATGGAGGCACTTTGGGACTGATGCTTGCCCTTTGGCTCTACGTGCGCCGCACCCACGTCAATATATGGCAAGTTCTTGACAATGTGGCGATTGCCACTCCCCTCACCGCCTGTTGCATCCGCTTAGGCAATCTGATGAATTCCGAGATTATCGGTCGTGTCACCGATGTGCCCTGGGCATTTATATTCCACAGGGTGGATGCCCTGCCCCGCCATCCCGGCCAGTTGTATGAAGCCATTGCGTATTTCATCCTCTTTTTCATCGGGTGGCATCTCTACCGCAAGCATCCAAAGAAGGTGGGCACAGGTTTCTTTTTCGGTCTCTGTCTCACCTATATCTTCACTGCACGTTTCTTCATAGAGTTCACCAAGGAGATACAGGAGTCGTTCGAGGCTTCCATGCCCTTGGATATGGGCCAGTTGCTCAGCATCCCATTTATCATCATCGGAGCATGGTGCATGCTTAGGAAAAGGCATACATAAGGGTTTGCAGACACCTGGTGAAACGGGCAAGCAGAAAAACAATACAGTGAGCGGCAAGGAGTTACTTTCCGCTCACTATTTTCTTGATATCGTTGAGTTTGTTGAGAGCCTCCACAGGGGTAAGGTTGTTGATGTCAAGCCCCAGTATTTCATCTCGTATCTGGCAGAGCACAGGATCATCGAGTTGGAAGAACGACAGTTGCATGGCATTCCGCTGTTCGGCAATGCTTTTGGTAGCGGCTGTCTTGCCCACCTGTGCATTGTCGCTTTCCAGCTGTTTAAGGATGATATTGGCGCGCTTCACGATACTTTTAGGCATACCGGCAATCTCTGCCACATGGATACCAAAAGAGTGCTCTGAACCTCCAGGCATCAGTTTTCTAAGGAATATCACCTTATTGTCCACCTCCTTTACGCTCACGTTGAAGTTTCTGATACGTTTGAAGTTCTTTGCCATCTCGTTCAGTTCATGGTAGTGAGTGGCAAAGAGGGTGCGTGCCCTCGCCTTTGGCTGTTCGTGCAGATATTCCACGATGGCCCATGCAATGGAGATACCGTCGTAGGTACTTGTGCCACGTCCCAGTTCGTCAAAAAGCACCAGCGAATGAGGTGTCACGTTGTTCAGTATGTTTGCCGCCTCAGTCATCTCCACCATGAAGGTAGATTCCCCCTGTGCAATATTGTCGCTTGCCCCTACCCTGGTGAATATCTTGTCCACAATGCCAATGCGTGCGCTCTGGGCAGGTACAAAGCAGCCCAGCTGCGCCATCAGGGTGATAAGGGCAGTCTGCCTGAGCAGTGCCGATTTTCCCGCCATATTAGGTCCGGTGATAATCATTATCTGCTGCTTTTCGGCATCCATCAGTATGTCATTGGGTACGTAGCTCTCTCCCGGAGGCAGTTGTGTCTCTATCACGGGATGCCTGCCCTGCCTGATGTCTATCACGCACGACTCATCTATCTGCGGCCTCACATAATGATGCTGTTCAGCCGTCTTGGCAAAGGAGATGAGACAGTCCATCTGTGCCACCAGATTGGCGTTTATCTTGATTTGCGGGATATACTCCTGCATGGCTGCCACGAGATTGTTGAACAGGGTTGTTTCCAGTGTAAGTATCTTGTCTTCAGCCCCTAATATCTTCTCTTCGTACTCTTTGAGTTCTTCGGTGATATAGCGTTCTGCCTGCGCCAGTGTCTGCTTACGGATCCATGTTCCGGGCACCTTGTCCTTGAAGGTGTTACGCACCTCCAGATAGTAGCCGAACACGTTGTTGTAGCCTATCTTCAGACTGGTGATTCCAGTGAGTTCCGTTTCTCGTTCCTGTATCTTCATCAGATAGTCCTTTCCGCTGTATGCCAGTTGGCGCAACTCATCCAGTTCGGCACTCACGCCACTGTTTATCACCCCACCCTTGTTCACCAGTTGTGGCGGGTCGGCCTTGATCTCCCTGTCTATTCTGTCGCGCAGTGTCTCGCACAGGTTCAGCTGCTCCCCTATCCTCTTGAGCACCTCATTATCAGTGTGCATACATGCCGTCTTGATAGGACCGATGGCTTGCAGTGCCACCTTCAGCTGTACCACCTCACGAGGCGACACTCTGCCTGTTGCCACCTTGCTGATAATGCGTTCCAGGTCTCCGATGCGGTGCATCTGTTCGTCCATCACCTCACACAGTTGGGGTTGCATGGAGAGATGTTCCACCACGTTGAGCCTATCGTTGATACGGTGCAGTTCTTTCAGCGGAAACACCACCCATCTTCTCAGCAGTCTTCCTCCCATGGGAGTCACGGTCTTGTCGAGCACCTGCAGTAGCGATGCACCGTCTTCCTGCATAGGCTGCACCAGTTCCAGACTGCGGATAGTGAAGCGGTCGAGCCTCACATAGCGTTCCGCCTCTATGCGGGAGATACCGGTAATATGACCAATGCGATGGTGCTGGGTGATATCAAGATACTGGAGTATGGCTCCCGCTGCTATCACTCCGCACGCCAAATGGTCTATACCAAAGCCTTTGAGCGACTGCACGCCGAAGTGTCTCAGCAGTTTCTGCCGGGCACTGTAGTCGGTAAACACCCAGTCATCGAGCTCAAAAGTAAAGAATCTGTTGCCGAAGAACTCCTCAAAATCGCCCTTGCGCACCTTTTCCACCAGCACCTCCTTGGGCTGGAAGTTAATGAGCAGTTTCTCCACATAGTCGATAGTGCCCTCTCCCACCATAAACTCTCCCGTAGAGATGTCAAGAAACGAAACACCACAGAGCGAACTCTTCTGCAGTTTCCCTGATATGGTGCCGAACTGTATAGCAGCCAGGAAGTTGTTTTCCTTGTAGTTCAGCACATTGTCGTTCATCGCCACACCTGGAGTCACCAATTCGGTAATCCCTCTTTTCACCAGTTTCTTGGTCAGTTTCGGGTCTTCCAGTTGGTCACAGATGGCCACCCTCTTCCCTGCCCTTATCAGTTTGGGCAGATAGGTGTCGAGTGCGTGATACGGAAATCCCGCCATCTCTGTAGCAACGGCGGAGCCACCATTGTTTCTTCGCGTCAGGGTGATACCCAGGATGCCCGATGCCACTACGGCATCATCGCAGTAGGTTTCATAGAAGTCACCGCATCTGAACAGCAGTATCGCATCAGGATGCTTGGCCTTCAGTTCAAAAAACTGCTTCATCATCGGGGTTAGTGCCTTGTCGTTGCTTGCCATATTCCAGATATTGTAATTTCGGTTGTCGGTTGTGTCAAAGGTTGTTTGTCCTTACCCTTGTAAATTGCAAAATTAACAAATTTGCCCAACAACCGCCACTTTCTTTCCAATAATTTGCAGCACTTTTTCCTACAGATATACAATACTCGGCATAAAAAGCCATACCTTTGTAACCGCATTCATACGTTATGAATAAATATAAATGAAACAGAAGTATTTGAGGAT
This sequence comes from uncultured Prevotella sp., assembly GCA_945830055.1. GTDB lineage: Bacteria > Bacteroidota > Bacteroidia > Bacteroidales > Bacteroidaceae > Prevotella. Next base: position 581 of record CALZXH010000024.1, on the reverse strand, counting down.
TTGCAACACAAGTCTGTTGCTCGTTGCACCCGCTGTATTGGCAAGCGGCATACTACAGGAATATCTTCACGGAAGACCTTTTCATGGCATAGGAAATACTTTCTTGACATGGTTGCATATCATCGTTTTTTCTGTAATGACGGTTTTAGTTGTATGGCATGTTTTCTTGAACTGGCAAGGGATGAACAAATGGTATCGCCGTTTCAAGACACACCGGTCACCGGGATTAAAGAGCACTGTCATAACTTTCTTGCTGACCATTGTCAGTGGAATGACCGTTGTTCCTTTATGGCTACATGATGGCCACATCGGCTTAGGAGAATGGCATGGAAAGATTGGTTTCGTATCTTCTTTCTGCATCATACTACACATCATAAGACACAGACGATGGTATTTCATTAAAAGGAGAAAACTATCATAATAGTTGTTAGCAAAAAGGCTATTCATATTATGTCAGCATAGCTGTTGTAATATCCTAATGAATACGTATCTGTTTTCTGTTCACCACTGTTGAACGATCGTTCAGCAGTGGTGAACGACTGTTCAGCGTCGCTGAATGATCGTTCAGCGACGCTGAACGA
>CALZXH010000023.1 GCA_945830055.1 uncultured Prevotella sp. | reverse complement strand
TTCGACGAATTCGAATGATTGTTTTGCCCTGACTGCTTGCTGATGATTTGTGCGCCCTGAAAGGGCAGCCTGCGCTTCAGCCCAGGGCAACGCCCTGGGTTTTATCGTGTGGAGCAAACTACGGGCTGTAAGCCCAAAAGCGTTCATACACAAGCAAAGTATTAACGCTTTTGCCTTTTCAAGGCGTATCCAAATCGCACACATCAACCCAGGGTGTCATTCCGCTTCGCTCCATTCTGCCCTGGGCTATGCGCAGGTTGCACTTTCAGTGCGCACAATTCGTCGAACTCACGTTATTCTAGTGTCATTAGAATAGGGTATTCTAGTGTCATTAGAATCGGGTATTCATGTTGCATTAGAATACCCAGTTCTAATAACACAGGAACTTGGCTTCCAGTTGGCAAGTGCTTGCCCGTTCTGTCTTTTTCAGATTTCACTAGACTGTCTTTTCCTTATTTCACCAGACACTTTTTCTCTTTTTTTGCTGAAATAAATAGACGCCCTTCCTGCTTGCTGGTGATTTGTGCGCACAATTCATCGAACTCACGTTATATTAGTCTCTTCATACTATACACTTTTATGAGGGAATAATCTACGTATCACTACACTTTTATGAGGGAATGATGCCACAAAGTTACAAAAAAAGACAAGGCAGACAAGAATTTGGACGAAAGACTAAACTGAATTGTCAGATAGCCACCTAACCACCAATATCTTTCGGGTTGAATCAGATACCCTGCAACGCTGGTCGATGCGTTCGTTGACCAGCCAAAGGATGTTTCCGCTTCCGTCTTCAAGCAGCAACTGGCTGCGCTTGCGGTATAGGGATACCTTCCTGTCTCTGAGATAGCTGTTGACCAGTTTGAATCTGTCCATGCCGAAAGGCATGAAACGGTCGCCGTCCTTGACCCTGCGCAATACCAAGGGGAAGTGTACCGCAGCGGCGTCCAGACAGGCGATATGGCGGTCCTTGGGAACGATGAAACCGTCTGTTTTCTCTTCAAACTTCAGACTTATTTTCGTACCATCAGGCAGTTGGTATGTGCCTGTATCGGGCAGACGGTAATCGTTGAAATGCGGTAAAATGGGGTATAATGCTATCGTATCGCGCTCTACATACAGTTCGTAAGCAGGGGAAAGGAAGGTCTTGGTGGTGGCGGATTTATCTGATACTCCATCCTTATCCGTCTGAAACGCCAAACGGATGCACTGCTGTATCTGTGTATGGTTGAACCCCTTGTCTATCAGAAATTCAAACAAGAGTTGTCTCCAGTGCTGTTCCTGAAGCAGGCGGGGAAGACTGATGACTACTCCACCCTCCTGCTGTCTGCCGAGCTGACTGAGCTTGTCTGCTACATATTGACGGTAGATGGCAGACACGTTACCCATATATTCCGAGAGTCTCAGGATGCCCTGTTCCACATTGGGATTGACGGTTTTGAGCAAGGGCACCACATGATGTCTGAACATGTTGCGTGTGGCATCATCCTCCAGGTTGGTACTGTCGGTAACGTATGTCTGGTGTTCCTTCTCCAAAAATCTGATAATCTCTTGTCTGGTGACACAAAGGAGAGGTCTTACAATGGTACCTGATATGGGTTTCATGCCAACAAGCCCTTGAAGACGGGTTCCCCTGACAATGTTCATCAGTACGGTCTCCACCTGGTCATCGATGTGATGCGCCACACAGACACTTGCCGCCCCCACATCCTTTCGCAGACGCTCGAAATAATCGTAACGAAGGTTTCTTGCCGCCAGTTCAATACTCAGCCGATGACATTCGGAATAGGTAACAGTATCAAAATGTGCAATATGCAGTTGGATACCTAAAGTATTGCATAAGTCTTTCACAAAGGATTCATCACTGTCAGATTCCTCGCCTCTGAGATGAAAATTGCAGTGGACAGCCTCTATTGTGTAGCCCAATCGGTGCAGCACCAAAAGCAGCGCCACACTGTCGGCACCTCCGCTCAGAGCCACCAAGTGCATGCCGTCCCTATCGAGCAAGGAATGGGTGGCGATGAAATCTGCAATTTTATCCAACATAGGGCAAGCCATTCTATTCTACATAGAGCACAAGTCCCTTCAGATATTCACCTTCGGGATGATAGATGTTGACAGGATGGTCAGCAGGCTGGTGCAACTGGTGCAGGATTCTGACATTCCGTTTCGCCTGGGCAGCAGCCGTGAAGACGGCATTTCTGAAATGCTCCTTGGAAACAGCCTGACTGCAAGAGAAGGTGAACAGGATGCCTCCCTTGTCAATCTTCTCCATTGCCTTGGCATTCAAACGGGTATAGCCCTTCAGCGCATTGTGCAACGCCATACGGTGCTTGGCAAATGCTGGCGGATCCAAGACAATCAGATTGTATTTTTCGTCCATCTTTTCCAGGTACTTGAAGGCATCCTCGCAGAAGCCGGCATGCCTTTTGTCGTCGGGGAAGTTGAGACTGATGTTCTTGTCTGTCAATTCTATGGCTTTGGCACTGCTGTCCACCGAGTGAACCAGTTCCGCCCCGCCTCTCATGGCATATACGGAAAAACCGCCGGTATAGCAGAACATGTTGAGCACCTTTTTCCCCTTGGAATAGGACTCTAACAGCGCCCTGTTTTCCCGCTGGTCGATGAAAAAGCCCGTTTTCTGTCCTTTCAGCCAATCCACATAGAAACGCAGACTGTTTTCTACTCCGATATTGTCATTGCATTGCCCATAGATAAAGCCGTTTTCCAAGCCGTCGCCAACCTTGAAAGGAAGCGTTGTCTCACTCTTGTAATATACGCTGTCAATGCGGTTGTCCATCACTTCTACGAGCGCCTTGGCAATGGCATCTTTTTGAAGGTGCATGCCGATGCTGTGTGCCTGCATCACGGCTGTCTTGTCGTAGATATCAATCACCAGTCCGGGCAGGCTGTCGCCCTCTCCGTGTACCAGTCGATAGGTATTGTTTTCGGTGGAACCGGCAATTCCCAAGGCAATCCTCATGTTCAGGGCAGAGGACAGTCGGGCGCGCCAGTAGGCATTGTCAATCTCTATGTCTTCAAACGACAATATCCTTACGGCAATGGAACCCAACTGGAAATGCCCGATAGCGATGAATTCACCGGAATTGTTGCATACCCTCACCGTTTCGCCCTCCTCTATAGGCTCGCTCAGCGATGCGATGGCACCGGAGAATACCCATGGATGGAAACGCTTGAGACTCTCCTCCTTGCCTTTTTTCAGCCTGACTGTCTTTTTATTCATCTTGTTTTGGTTCGTTTGTTTCGCATAATTCATACTCCTTGCTCTCACTCAAGCGCATCAGTTCTTCATAGATCATGATACACGCCCACGCATCCGTGGCAGCATACAGCTTCTGTCTGTCGGTAAGCACATCCGCCTGCCAGTTGGACAGCTGTTGCGACTTGCTGATACGCTGACTGAAAAGATTGGCATACAGTTTCTGCAGACTCATGTCCTCAATGCCCATTTTCTTGACCAGATCCTGCAAGTCGATGAAAGTGCCTGCCTGGAAATCCCCTCTCTTGTGCAACATGTGGAGGTCGTCATGCAACGACAGTCCGACCTTCGGCACCTTCTTGTCCGTGAGAAGTCGGACGATAGAGGGAGAAAGTCCCAAATGATTGAGTCTGAACAAAAAGCAGATGTCATATGTAGAGACCTGCAATAGTGCAACTTGATGTATAACGCCACGTTTGAATGCCGGTTTTGTCTCCGTATCAATGCCTACGACAGATTGGGAGAGAAGGAAGTCCACCGCTCTACTTGCCTCTGTTTCAGATACTACAGTGACAATCCTTCCCTCGAATCTCACGATGGGCAAGGAGGGTATGGCCGACTTGTCAAACTTCTTGTAAATTGTCTTTTTCATTCGTCTGTTCCTATTCGGTCTGCAAAAATACAAAAAATAAAGTGTTTTGTTCTGCTATTTCCGTTTTTTCCACTAAATTTGCATGATGTTTTAGCATATAATTGCAAATCATTCCATCCGTTTTATCGATAAACTTCGCAAGTTCAGACAATGGCAAAGAAGAAATCAACAAAAATTACCCATACCCAATCCCTGTTGCAAGTGTTAAACTTGAAGAATGTCTTCGACAACGAGAAGTTCGTCTTTTTTTCAGGCATCGTCCTGATGGCGATAGCGGTGTTCTTCATCATGTCGTTCGTATCCTTCTTCAGCACCTGCGAGGCAGACCAGAGTCTTATACTGTCACCCCAGAAGGATGACCTGCTCAACACACAGCGTGAATTCCTGAACAGTTGCGGTTCCATCGGTGCCTACATCTCCTATTTCTGCATCAAGCAGTGTTTCGGTATTCCTGCCTTCATCATCCCTCTATACATGCTGCTGGTGGCAGTCAACGTGATGCACGCATACGATGTAAAACTGCTCAAATCGTTCCTCGTGCTGGCGGTGGTGATGATATGGTCTTCCGTGGCATTGGCAAAGTTTGCCACCCCATTCTTCAGTACCGCCTGCTACAATCCCGGAGGTGACCACGGCAAGTTTATTGTCCAATTCATCGAAGCCCTGTCAGGAGCGACCGGACTGACCGCCATCCTTGCCATTACTGCCATAGGATTTCTTACCTATTTTAGTGCCAAAACGATTGTTATCATTAGGAAATGCCTGAATCCCGAAGCTTTTAGGAAACGCATACAGTTCTCCATCAGCTACGGCAACGGTGACAATGACACGGATGCCGAAAAGGAGGAACCCAAGGACTTCGGTCTGGTCGCAATTGATGACGGGAACGGGGAACAAGTGATGCCCGACGCTGATGACAAGCACGACCCGAACAAGGACGTCAGTGAGGAGAATGACATCATCTCAGAACCGCGGGAACTGATAGATGAGATTATGGCGGACGTTGCTGATGAAAAGGACATAGAGGATAATACAGGCAGCACGCTGGACAATGGTGTGACCATGGAGATAGAAGTACCCAAAGAGCAGGAAAAAGCTACGGAAGCGAGTAACGACAACGCCTTGGAAGGACTGGCACCCTATGACCCCAAGAAGGATTTGGAGAACTACCACTATCCAACCCTTGAGCTGCTGAAGAAGTATGACAGCAATACCAATCCCAGCATTGACAGGGACGAACAGAACAGCAATGCCAAGCGCATCACGGAAGTGCTGAGGAACTTCGGCGTGGAGATAAGTTCCATCAAAGCCACTGTCGGTCCTACCATCACTCTCTATGAGATTACACCGGCGCAGGGTGTCAGGATTTCCAAAATCAGGAATCTGGAAGACGATATCGCCTTGAGTCTCTCGGCACTTGGCATCCGTATCATAGCACCTATTCCCGGCAAGGGGACCATAGGTATCGAAGTGCCCAATGCCAAACCGAATATCGTTTCGATGGAAAGCATCCTCAACTCGAAGAAATTCCAGGAAACAACGATGGAACTGCCATGTGCCATCGGCAAGACCATTACCAACGAGGTGTTCATGTTCGACCTTGCCCGCATCCCGCATCTCTTAGTGGCAGGTGCCACAGGACAGGGAAAATCCGTCGGACTGAATGCCATCATCACCTCCCTGCTCTACAAGAAACATCCGGCAGAGATGAAAGTGGTGCTCATTGACCCCAAGAAGGTGGAGTTCAGCATCTACAGCACCATCTCCAAGCACTTCCTTGCCATGGTGCCCGATGACAACAACGAACCCATCATCACCGACAAGGACAAGGTGATCTATACCCTGAACAGTCTGTGTAAGGAGATGGACACAAGGTATGACCTGTTGAAGGAGGCCGGTGCCCGAAACATCAAGGAGTATAACCAGAAGTTCATCTCCAGAAAACTGAACCCGGAGAAGGGACACCACTATATGCCTTATATTGTTGTGGTGATAGATGAGTTTGGCGACCTGATACTGACCGCCGGCAAGGAGATTGAACTTCCCATCGCACGTATCGCCCAGTTGGCACGTGCCATAGGTATTCACATGATCATCGCCACCCAGCGACCCACTACCACCATCATCACGGGTAATATCAAGGCCAACTTCCCCGGCAGAATGGCTTTCAAGGTGAGTGCCATGGTAGATTCCAAAACCATTCTGGACCGTCCCGGTGCCAACCAGCTGGTAGGTAAGGGAGATATGCTGTTCCTCAACGGTAATGATCCTGTGCGCGTGCAGTGTGCCTTTGTAGATACCGATGAAGTGGAGCGAATCAACCAGTTCATCTCCCAGCAGCAAGGTTATGTAAGCACCTTCGAACTGCCCATCCCCGATACCAACGATGGTGATGCCCTGGTAGGCGGTTCCATCGACATGCAGTCTGTTGACTCCCTGTTTGAGGATGCAGCCCGTCTGATTGTGCTGAACCAGTCGGGAAGCACCAGTCTGATTCAGCGCAAGTTCTCTATCGGCTACAACCGTGCCGGACGACTGATGGACCAGCTGGAGAAAGCTGGAGTGGTAGGCTCTGCCATGGGTGCCAAGCCCCGTGAAGTGCTGATCCAAGACGAGGTGAGTCTGGAGAAGCTGCTCAGCGCATGGAGATAAGGTGCATGACAGACTTACAACATCGCATTATTGACAGACATAGAAACTGAAACACATATTATAAGAATACATGAAAAGACTCTTGTTCATTGTTTCTCTTTTGGGCATCACTTCTTTGCTTTATGCCCAAGACACGAAAAAGATTTTAGACAAGGCTGCCAGTGCCGTCAACCAGAAGAGTGGCATGAAAGCATCCTTTTCCATTACCGGCGGCTCCTATAACGGCACGAGCGGCACCATAGCCATCAAAGGCAGGAAATTCCAAATCACCACACCACAGATGATCATCTGGTTCAACGGGAGTGTGATGTGGACTTATGTGAAGAGCAACGAAGAAGTGAATGTGACACATCCCTATGATGCCCAACTGAACAGAATCAACCCCTACTCTTTCATCACCATGTACCGTAGCGGCTATACTCTGTCGCACGAGAAAAAGGGCGGCAACTATATCGCCCGTATGCAGGCACAGTCCAAGAACAGCAGAATTCAAGAAGCCTATGTCACCATCAACGGGAAATCCTATCTGCCATCTACCGTGAAGCTGTGTGAAAAGGGCGTGTGGAGCACCATCAAATTGACTAATATCCAAAGTGTGAAGTTGGCTGACAGCGCCTTCCAATTCAATGCCAAGGAGCATCCCAATGCCGAAGTCATTGACCTGAGATAAGCGGTCGTCTATCAATATTCAAAGAGAAAAGAGAATGTATTTTACAGGATTGACCATCGCAATAAGCACTTTTGTCATCATCGGCATTTTTCACCCCATCGTCATCAAGACAGAGTATTATACAGGCACCCGGTTCTGGTGGGTATTCCTGTTGTGTGGCGTTATCTGCATTGCCTTGTCTCTGCTGATTGAGCAGGTGATAGTATCGTCTGTGATTGGTGTGTTGGGCGCCTCCTTCCTATGGTCGATAGGTGAACTGTTTGAACAGAAAAAGCGTGTCGAGAAAGGCTGGTTTCCCAAACGCCCCAAGCACTGATACATTGTTTTATCCATTATACAGAAGCCTTGAAAACCACACTCATATTTGTAGGAAAGACCGTTGACAAGAACGTCATCCCGGGACTGAACGACTATCTGCAGCGCATACAGCATTATGACAATATCCAGGTGGTTGTCATTCCGGAATTGAAGAATGCCAAGAGCCTCTCCATAGAACAGCAGAAGCAGCGTGAGGGAGAACTGATACTGAAGAACATCTCGCCTACGGATGATGTGATACTGCTTGACGAGCACGGCAAGGAAATGAGAAGTATGGAGTTTGCGCAATGGATACACCAAAAACAGCTGAACAGCCGCAGACTGCTGTTGGTCATAGGCGGACCATACGGTTTTTCGCCGGAGGTGAAGAAGCGGGCAAACGGTGAAATATCGCTGTCCAAGATGACCTTCTCCCATCAGATGATAAGGCTGCTGTTGGCAGAGCAGATTTATCGGGCACATACCATCCTGAAGAACGAACCTTATCACCACGAGTAAGAACACATTAGCAACGAGGAACACACATGAGTGACAACAAGTATATCACAGTCAAAGGAGTAAGGGTCAACAACCTCAAGAATCTTTCTGTAAACATTCCGCTCGAAAAGTTCATAGTGGTTTCCGGTGTGAGCGGGTCGGGCAAATCATCTTTTGCCTTTGACACCCTGTATGCAGAGGGACAGCGCCGGTATGTGGAAAGCCTGTCCTCTTATGCACGCCAGTTTATGGGCAGAATACGCAAACCCGAATGTGACAGCATCAAGGGAATCCCTCCTGCCATAGCTATCGAGCAGAAGGTGTGCAGCAGAAACTCGCGTTCCACGGTAGGCACCAGTACGGAAATATACGACTATCTGCGCATGCTCTATGCAAGGATAGGACGCACCTATTCTCCCGTCAGCGGAGAGGAAGTGAAGAAACACTCCATTGAAGATGTGTATGCCTGTCTTGCCAACTACACTGAAAAGACAAGATTTTCGGTTCTCGCACCCATCGGGAGAGAATTACAGGGAGATGCCCTTCGGCAGAAACTGAAGGATTATGTATTCCAAGGATATACCAGACTGATGGTGAACGGTGATTTTGTCACTATCTCGGACTATCTGGAAAGTGAAGGTGATGCGACCGCTAATGGCAATCAGCTGTATCTGGTCATCGACCGTATGTCTGTCGATCCGTCGCCTGACGGCATGTCTCGTCTGACGGACTCGGTGGAAACGGCTTTCCAGGAAGGCAAGGGCTCCTGCCGGCTCGTCTTCATGCCATCCATGATAGCCTATGATTTTTCCCATTCGTTCGAGGCAGACGGTATCAAGTTCGAGGAGCCCAATGACCGTATGTTTTCTTTCAATTCGCCTACGGGTGCATGTCCGGAATGTCAGGGCTTCGGCAACATCATCGGTATAGACGAGAAACTGGTGGTTCCCAATACCGCACTCAGTGTCTATGACGGGTGTGTGGTGTGCTGGCATGGCGAGAAGATGAAGGAATGGAAGGAGGAGTTCTGCCGCCTGGCTTCGGACTATGACTTCCCGATATTCACGCCCTATTACCAACTTACCACACAGCAAAAAGACTGGCTGTGGCATGGCTTTCCTGATGACCATAAGTACCAGCACAAGCTGTGTATCGACGGGTTCTTCCAAATGGTGAAGGAAAACCAGTACAAAATACAGTACCGTGTGATGATGAGCCGGTATCGCGGGAAGACGATTTGCCCAGTATGTCATGGCACAAGACTGAAGAAGGAGGCATCCTACGTCAAGATTGGCGGAAGGAGCATTACCGACATCACGCAGATGCCCATCAACAAACTGAAATCATGGTTCGACAATCTGCAGCTTACCCCACAGGAGGAACTGATAGGCAAGAGACTTCTTCGGGAAATCAAGTCGCGCCTTACCTTCTTGTTGGATGTGGGTCTGGGCTATCTTACCCTTGACAGACTTTCATCTACACTCAGCGGTGGAGAGAGTCAGCGTATCAATCTTACCACATCGCTCGGAAGCAGTCTGGTGGGCTCGCTGTATATTCTGGATGAACCGAGTATCGGATTGCACAGCAGGGACACCCAACGGCTTATCAAGGTGTTCAGACAACTGAGAGACCAGGGCAATACCGTGATTGTAGTGGAACATGACGAGGAAATCATCACCGCATCTGACCACCTGATTGACATCGGTCCTGATGCAGGAGTCTGCGGAGGAAAACTGGTCTATGAAGGCCCTGTGAAGCAGGTTGATGAAGCGCTGCTGAAGAAATACCCCGACAGTTACACGCTGAAGTATCTGCATGGAACCGAAAGGATAGCCGTGCCTGCACACCGTAGGAAATGGGATGTCGGTATTACGGTCAAGGGCGCACGCATGAACAATCTCAAAGGCATCGATGTGTTTTTCCCACTCAATGTCCTTATCGCTGTATCAGGCATCAGCGGTTCGGGAAAATCGACATTGGTCAAGGGTATCCTGTATCCTGCCCTGAAAAGGGCGATCGGCGACGTGTGCGATGCCCCGGGTGATTTTTCAGGATTGGAAGGGCATCTCAGTGCAATAGGCAAAGTGGAGTACGTAGATCAGAATCCGCTGGGCAAGAGCACACGTTCAAATCCCGTGACTTATATCAAGGCGTATGATGCTATCCGCGACCTGTTCGCTGCCCAGCCTTTGTCCGTGCAGATGGGCTATACCTCACAGTATTTCTCCTTCAACGCCGAAGGTGGCAGATGTGAGGAGTGCAAGGGTGCGGGAGAAATCACCATAGAAATGCAGTTCATGGCAGACATCACCCTGGAGTGTCAATGCTGTCATGGCAAGCGTTTCAAACAGGATATCCTTGAGGTGAAGTTTGCAGGCAAGAACATCAGCGAAGTTCTTGATATGTCAGTCAGTGAAGCCATGACGTTTTTCCGGACCAATGACCAGCCGCATATAGCCGACAAGCTGCAGGTGCTGGAGAATGTGGGCTTGGGCTATGTCAAACTGGGTCAGTCGTCATCCACCCTGTCGGGCGGTGAGAACCAGCGCGTAAAACTGGCGTACTATATTTCCCAGGAAAAACAGACACCCACATTGTTCATCTTTGACGAGCCTACTACCGGACTGCATCTGCATGACATCCAGAAGCTGCTCAACTCGTTCAACACGCTTATAGACCACGGACATACCGTGATAGTGATAGAGCATCATCTTGATGTGATAAAATGTGCGGACTATGTGATAGACATGGGTCCCGAGGGCGGAGAAAAAGGCGGTGAAGTCGTTGCGACAGGTACTCCTGAACAGATATGTGCAAATGAAAAGAGTGTTACCGGACAATACCTGAAGAGCAAGATAGGGGGATAAAAAAAAGAAGCAATCCTGAAGAGCGGAATACGAGGCTCGAACTCGCGACCCCAACTTTGGGAAAGTTGTGCTCTACCAACTGAGCTAATTCCGCGCAGGTACTTCTGAACTTCAGGAGCCGATACCCGGGCTCGAACCGGGGACCTATTCATTACGAATGAATTGCTCTACCAACTGAGCCATATCGGCTTGAAAGTGACATGGTGCATTGAGATCTACACCCGTCGAAGCGGAAAGTGAGGGATTCAAACCCCCGATACCCTAAAAGAGTATACCGGATTTCGAGTCCAGCGCATTCGGTCACTCTGCCAACTTTCCTTTAAACGCTGCAAAGGTACTACAAAATTTTGAAAAACAAAAAATATCGATTGATAATTATGAAGAAAACTTATAACGAAATAGATTTCATCCGATGTGTGCTGATAGCCATTGTGATACTGGTACATATCGTGCATTTTGGCAATTCATATCCGCTATTGAAGACCTCACTGTTCACATTCTTCATGCCGGCATTTCTGTTGGTCACAGGCTATCTGGTGAATATTGACAAATCGCCGGCAGACTTCGCTAAGTATATTACCCGTATCTTCGTGCCCTATGCGCTAATGGTGACTGTCTTTTCTATTATGTCTGTGTATCTGCCGGTTAGAGACGGATTGGAAGAGCTGAGTGTACCGGCTGTCATGGAGAAAATCTTTGTCTCTTCCATCGGTCCGTACTGGTTTCTCTACGACATGATTGTCTATGGTATGGCTTATTATGCTGTGTTTACGCTTGGAAGAAGACTTTCCCTGCCGTCCCGTCTCTCCCTGTTTGCCGTTGCCATTTATCTGTTATCCTACCTGCTTCCGCTTCCGGGATATGGAGATGCAACTCTGTATTTCATGGGAGTATTGTTGCGCCAAAACAAAGCGGACTTCCAAAAGGTTTTCCGCCCCACTCCATTTGCCATACTGCCTTTCCTGTTCTTGCTGTGCCAGCAGTCTCTGTGGAACAAATGGTTATGCGTGGTGTTGCCTTTCTTTCTCTTCAGTTTTCTGTCTTGGTGTTACCGCTATCTGCCCTCTTCATTGGAGAAATCGCTTGGCTATGTAGGCAGGAACACGTTGCCTGTCTATCTGTTCCATCCCCTTTTTACCATGGCATCCAAATTCTATTTGGTCTGTTTCGGATTTGACGGTACGGGTATCATCTATTACCTTTTCACCGTTGTCCTCAGCATGGTCGGTTGTCTTTGCATCGCCAAACTGTTTGACAAGTGCCATATTTCCTACCTCTTTGCCACGAGGCGACTGTTGCGATAAGGATATCATGTAAGTTCTATTCGTAACAAACGAGGCAGCGCATGAAACGCCGCCTCGTTTGATATGATTTGCCTTGGTCTTAATGTCGGTTTATTTTTACCGTTCTTCCGTCGCGATAACGCATGATGTATATGCCCTGTCGCGGTGCGTCCGACAGTTGTCGGCCTTGCAGGTTGTATAGAACTGCACCTGTCTCACCGGAAGCATTGGTGGTGACATTCTTGATGGCAGTGTCACATCCGCCTACATGGACCTTTGCCGCATTGACAATGACATTGTTGGCATCCACAATGTATGCCACGACAGTAAGGTTGCCCATATCCTGGATGATGGGACGCCCTATCGAGTCCATATAGACACATAATGCCTCGTTGGTATTGAAACTGTAGTCATGGCTATAACTTGCCTCTTCCGCAAGAGACAAAGGCAGTGACCCCTCAACACCATCAAAGTCCGATGCCGCCACAATGACATGGTCATGGTGGAGGTCCAGGATGGCTTCCGGACTGTTGACGAAATAGTCCAATCCCGTCAATCCTGCATATTTCTGGTTACCCGAATAACTGTTTATCTGATACCAGTCTCGCGTATCTCCTTGCAGGTCATTGGCCAAGAGCATGTATCCGATGCGGAAGTTTGCTTCTGTGCTGTCCACCGCACTGGTCACGGTTGTACTGATGCGCACCATTTCAGGATGGTTATCGTCAAAGTGTGCGCTCACCGAGATGTCGGCAGGGACAAAACGCTCCCTCTCCAGTTGCCATGTCTGTTCAAAGCCAAGGTCACTGCCGGGATTCTCACCGAAATAGGCATTGGTGACAAGACGGCGGTCCACACACAGGTAGGGATAATAGGGTACCTCGTACGGGAACTTGTCAATGGGAATGCTCTGCAATATGTCAGCCGCATGAAATGAGATGGCGATGAAGTCATCTGGATAACGTTGGCTCATCTCCTTCAACATGGCGAAACCGCCAGTACAGTAGCCGCACCATAAGCCCGAAAACTCCTCGCAGAGCGGTCTGTGGACGGGGATAAAGGGATAGACACCCAGGGTGCTCGTTGCCATTTGACCGGCAAGACTGTTGGCTTTGCCGTTCACATGGGTGATGTCAAGAGAGAGGGGCACCGTTCCCTTGCTATTGAACACCCGTAAGGGCAGTGTCAGCGTCTTCTCCTGACCATAAACAGCGGGAATAGGTTCCGGAAGCGTATAGGTGGCCGTGCCGGTACTGTCGCCTGCCTGGTAGTTGTATGTCACACTCTCCACCGGACGGCTGCCCATAGTCCTGACACGAGTTTTGACATAGGCGGTATCTCCAGTCTTGCAGTGTGCGTCGTCCATTCTTACGATGGCGAGAATGTCTTCGTTGAAGTCACCCTCCATAATGACGCTCATGAAGAGAACACACTGCAGTTCGGCAGAACGGCTGGTCCATTTCAGATAAGTACGTGACGTGTGGATATAGAATCCGTCGTCGTTGGTGACGTTGCCGCACACGGCTACAGGTATTTTGGTATAGTCGTAAAGGGAATCAACCGTCAGCGAATATCCCACGTAGATGCCTTCGGCTGGAATGGTGACAGGCTCAGCAAAGTAAGCCTCAAGTATGCCATCGCTTACCTTTCCCTCTGTGGAGGCAAGGTCGGGATTGTTGGTTTTCTTCCCGTCAACGGTGGTCAGTTGCAGAGAACTGCTTGCCCACGCCTTGATGTTGCTCACACCCGAAGAAGCAGGAAAGAAAGTGCGTATGCCCTTTACCTTTTTTCCGGTAAAGGAGGAGGCGTTGATGCGTATGGCCACATCGTAGGTCTCCGCCTTGCCAGTGCCCCAAAGTGCTGGAGACTCATCTTGTGTGGCGTAAGAAAAAGAGAAACCCTCGTCTGCCATGGCACTCATGGAGAGCCATAGCAGCGAGAGTACAGTGATAATACGGTTCATGATGAATAATCAAATAATATAGTATCTCCAGTTCATTTTATTTCATCATCTTCACGCTACGTACACTGCCGTCAGACATCTTCATGGTGTGGATGTACATACCCTTGGAAGGTACGCTCACGCGACGGCCTGAGAGATCGGTGTAGATGTCGGAGACGCAAGCGGCATCTTTCTTGGCAACATGGCTGATGGCTGTAGTAATACCGTCGTTATACACGATGTCAGACTTGGCCACTTCGTCGCCTATCTTATGGATGGACTGTACGCCGATGTGCTCGAATCCGGTAACGAAGAAGGTAAAGGTGTGGTTGGCTCCGTAGGATTGTATGTCATAGTAGTCATCGCTGAAGGTGTAGGGAATATCCGTCATACTTGAGGTGATTCCTTGATATTCATCTGGATTGAAGGTGAACAGTTCACCATCGATATACACATTATAATAAACGTTGTTCTCATTGAGTACGTTGCCCTCCACGTCATTTAATGGCAGGGTAAAGGACATGGCGCCGTAACCGAAGTACTCCGTATATTCCATGAAGTTGGTGATGACGGGGTTCTCAGGACGTGTGGCATGTGTGAGTTCTGCCTGATATTTGATATTAGGCTCATCGTAATTGTAAGCGAAATTCACATATTCAGGTCCTATATTGACCAACATACTCTGCATGGAACTGAGCGTTTTCTTCTCTGCATTGTAGTCGAAAGAGATGGAGTCAACGGGTACATAAACCATATAACTGTAATCATACAACTCGTTGTATAATGTATCGACATCGGCAGCCATGAAGTACATGTATGCACTGCCGTATTCATTGCTGTACAGTCCATAAAACTGTCCGGAAGGTATCACCACCTTGTCGCCTTGGATGGAACCTTTGACCCAATTGCTCTCGAAAAGGTCAGCAGCGAGGTTGCCAAGATAGATGTCATTGCCGTTCTTGGCAACACACACGTCGCTGACGGTACCAGTCCAGTCGCGCATCTTCCAGGTCTCGTATTCTGTACCTTCGGGTAACTGTATGGGTTGGTCCAGGACATTGATGAACTGCATACAACTGTCGCCTGAGATACCGGCTCCTTCCAGTGCCAGACCGAATACGAACGACGGTTCTTTCTGTATCAGATTGCCGTCCTTGTATTCGAACAACAGTTCACTTTCAGTTCCGGCAGACACGTACATCATCTGACCTTCCACATCCATCTGTACCAGTTTGTCCAAATATACAACCATGCCGTCCATGTCATAGATGGCTTGAGGCAGTTTTACACTGACGGTGTTGTCAGTGAGAGTACCCTTGACATATGTGCCAAATGCGTAATCTGTGTTTATGTCTTTGATATACACGGAACCATCGGCGGCAAACACCACTTCAGTAGCATATCCGTCTTGTGACTCTACTTCTGGAGTGGAATTCTGCAAGTTATATACATCGGAAACACGCATGAAGGTCTTTGTATCACCAGCAGGTGCTTCGGTGATGATGGTCTGACTTTGGACTTTTGATACACCGAGGCACATCAAGCCCATTAATAAAAAGTAGATTTTCTTCATAATTGACGAATTGTAAAATAAAATTATTGATTGTTAAGTTGCATACAGCGTTACAAAACGGCAGTTTGTCTTGAAATAACGTGTTTTTACAAATGTAACCCTTATTGTTGAGAAAACGCCATCGTATAGAAGAAAAAGCAATGGTAATAATGTATTCTTGACATACATCAATCCAAAAATACGATCATCAATAATATCTATAGTTGATTTATAGAATAACGTGAGTTCAACGAATTTGAACTATCAGGAAGAAATAACAAATACTACCATTCTACCGACAAGATGAAGCCAACTGGCATTGGTTTTGCAACAAATTATCTTGCCTCATACATAATTCATAGAACCTACGTTAAATTAGGCGGGAATTGATATACCCCACCTTAAAACGAATAGGCGAAGCCAAGCGAACTGTATTCGGTGAACTGGAAGTAGCCGTAATCTTCGTCCCTTTTGGTGGAATCGTCAAAGCGCGGATACAGGAATATGTTTGCACTGATGTATTTGCTAACCTGTAATGAAATGGTGTTCTCCCATTCCATCAGCACGTTCTTGTAGGTAGTGTACATATAATACCGGGTGTTCCATTTCACCTGATCGCAAATGTTCCATGTGAGTGATGCCGTGATTTGAGAACCGAATTCCTCCAAGGTATGGTGGTCACCAATGATACCGTGTCTGGATGCCAGGTTCTTCCTGTCAACATATCTGAAGTGGAAAGACAATACAGAGAGGTTCACGCTACCTTTTAACCTGTTGTCTTTCGTGTTGACGGAATAGTCCATACCGAGACCGAGATTCAGGTCCAACGGTGACATGAAATCAGAATAGGTCTTTGGGTCATTGCTCTTCAAGCCCTTGGCAAACTGTGTATAGGCAAGGAATTGGAGTGAATAATACCAGTTCTTGGTGGCCTGCAATCCCACTTTTCCCGTGTAACGGATTAGGTCGTTATTGGTCTTGAACTTGTGCAGGGTGTCTTCCTTGGAGTTCTTGAAACCTAATTTCAACTCCAGTTTGTTATCCCATTTGAACTTGCTTTTGTTGTTGTAGTTGGCCTCCAGCGTCACGTTGCCCACCATGGAGTAGTTGCTCTCGCCACCTTTGTACCAGTTGTCGGAGATGTAATTCTGCAAGAACTGGAGTTTGGAGTCACCGGAAAAAGTCCAGAAATTGGGTTTTTTAATCAAAATGCCTACCGGTATGTCTTCTATCTCTTCCGGTTGCGGGGCTACATGCTTTGTAAAGGTGATATCCTGCTTTTTCAGTTGGGTCTCGTTCTTTCTGATCGCCCCCGCCCTTCTAATGTTTCTCTCGCTGTTTGACACATAATCCGGATAGTTCAGATAGGTCTGTGTCAGGACATCGTCCACCATGGTTTGCGCAACATCTTCTGGTTCATCCAGTCCGGAAGAATATGAAATATACAACTGGTGGATAGCCGGTGCATGGTAAAAGGTCAGCGGAAGAAACAGTTTATAGTACTTTTCGTCATATTCTTGCTGTGGCTGCGTGGCTTTCATATCTTCCTGATTAGCTGCAAACACTCTCGACTTTGCATTTTGCAATGAATCGAGGTAAGAATGAAATAGTTTCAGCGAATCACGTTTATGAGTTGTCTGCCGGGCACCCAAGACCGTCTGGGCACCTATAAAAAGCAAGATAAATCCGAGCAAGTAAGCAGGGTATCGTTTATCAAATATCGTGCACATGGGTACAAAGGTACTTATTTTTGGTATATTTTTATGTTTTCAACAATGAATTTCACCATTTATTTGTAACTTTGCCACATATTTTTTCAAATTTGAGTTAGGTTATTTAAAATATTTCAATTGTGGCAGAAACAAAATATATCTTCGTTACAGGCGGTGTAGTTTCATCGCTGGGTAAAGGGATTATATCCTCTTCTATCGGCAAACTGCTGCAGGCAAGAGGATATAACATTACAATCCAGAAGTTTGACCCGTACATCAACATCGATCCAGGAACACTGAATCCCTATGAGCACGGCGAGTGCTATGTGACAGTCGATGGTATGGAAACCGATTTGGACTTAGGTCATTACGAACGCTTCACTGGCATCCAGACCACACGTTCAAACTCTCTGACAACCGGTCGTATCTACAAGGCTGTCATTGACAAGGAAAGAAGAGGCGACTATTTGGGTAAAACCATCCAGGTGGTACCTCATATCACCAACGAAATCAAGCGCAACATCAAGTTGCTCGGAGAGAAATATCACTATGATTTCGTGATTACCGAAATTGGCGGTACCATCGGTGATATCGAGAGCATGCCATATATGGAGGCCATCCGTCAGATGAAATGGGAACTGGGCAGCAATGCCGTATGTGTCCATCTTACCTATGTGCCCTACCTCAAGGCAGCCGGAGAATTGAAGACCAAGCCCACACAACATTCTGTAAAAGAGTTACAGAGTGTGGGTATACAGCCTGATATCCTCGTGCTGAGAACAGAGAAGCATCTTAATGAAAACATATTGAAGAAAGTAGCTTCTTTCTGTAATGTGGATATTGACTGTGTGGTTCAAAGTGAAGACCTACCTTCCATCTATGAGGTACCCGTAGCCATGCAGTCACAGGGATTAGACACCGCCATACTCAGGAAGCTACGTATGCCTATCGGAGAAACGCCATCGTTGGGTCCCTGGAAGAGTTTCCTTGAGCGCAGAAAGAATGCCACAGAGGAAGTGACTATCGGACTGGTAGGAAAATATGACTTGCAGGATGCCTATAAGAGTATTCGTGAAAGTCTCTATCAGGCAGGTACTTATAACGACAAGAAAACAGTCATTAAATACATCAATTCCGAGAAAATCACTGAAGGCAATGTGGAAGAAATGCTTTCAGGTGTAGATGGTATTGTAGTGTGCCCAGGCTTCGGACAGCGCGGTATCGAAGGCAAGATAATTGCCGCTCACTACACCCGTACCCACGACATTCCCACCTTCGGTATCTGTCTCGGCATGCAGATGATGGTCATCGAGTTTGCCAGAAACGTGCTTGGATATGCTGATGCCAACAGCCGTGAGATAGATGAAAAGACCACCCATAACGTGATAGATATCATGGAAGACCAAAAGAACATTACCGATATGGGCGGCACCATGCGTTTAGGTGCGTATGAATGTGTATTGAAACAAGGTTCAAGAGTCTTCAATATTTACCAGAAGGAACACATACAGGAGCGCCACCGCCACCGTTATGAATTCAACAGCGACTATCAGACCGAGTACGAAAGAAACGGTATGAATTGCGTGGGACACAATCCCGAGAGCAATCTGGTGGAAATAGTGGAGATTCCGGGACTGAAATGGTATATCGGCACCCAGTTCCATCCAGAATACCAAAGTACCGTGCTGAATCCCCATCCCCTATTCCTTGACTTTATAAAAACAGTTATAAAACATAAGAAGAAATGAATAAAAACACCCTCATTGGTTTTGCATTGATGGCTCTGGTTCTTATCGGATTCAGCATCATGCAGCAACCGTCATCAGAGCAAATTGAAGCACAAAGAATTCAAGACTCGTTGACACTGGCTAAAGAATCTGAGGCAAAGACAGCACAGAAAATTGCAGATGCCACCCAAAAAGCCGCCGCACTTCAGGCAATGGCGGAAGACAGCACAGCTTTGTTTTACAAGTCATTCAAAGGCAAAGAACAGACTGTTGTTCTTAAGAATGACAAGATAGAACTGTCATTAAGCACTTTGGGAGCTGCACCTAAAAAGGTAAAACTGCTTCACTTTGAAAACCAATATAAAGAGCAGGGTGTCACGCTGTTTGAAGGCGATGAGCAGGAACTGAACTTCATGCTGGCAGGCAAGACCGCCAATATTTCTACTGCCCAGATGTATTTCGAACCCTCTGAGGTAACAGACAGTACCGTAACCTTTACTGCAACCGCGGCTAATGGCGGTTCTCTTGTATTAAAATATGTATTGGGTAAGGACTATCTTGTAAGTCTTTCATTACAGGCCAACTCGCTGGGCGGCTTCTTTGCCCCTGACTATCGCGAGATGGGCATAGAATGGCGCGAACATTGCAGACAGCAGGAGCGCGGCTTTATGTTTGAGAACAGGTATGCCACACTTACCTATAAGGAGAAGGACGGTTCTACTGACTACCTCAGCGAAACAAGTTCCACCATTGACGAGGCGATAGAAAGCCGTTTGGACTGGGTTGCCTTCAAGAACCAGTTCTTCAGTGCCGTACTTATCAGCAAGGATGATTTTTCCGCCAACGCACTGTTGTCGAGCATTCCTGAAGAAAAGCCTGCACATGATACAAAGGAGAACGAGGTTGCTTACTTGAAACAATACCAGGCAAAGTTAAAGACAGCCTTTGACCCCACCGGTCAGAAAGCTTCAGAGTTTGAACTGTATATCGGTCCCAACGATTTCAGACTTTTGCAGGACATAGAGGAACAGAGCGCTTTCAACAAGGATTTGGAATTGCAGCAACTGGTATATCTCGGATGGCCCTTGTTCCGCATCATCAACCGTTGGTTCACCCTGTATGTGTTTGACTGGCTCACCGGTTTCGGATTCAACATGGGTATAGTGCTCATTCTCATCACCCTGTTGCTCAAGGCAATCACTTACCCCCTGGTCAAGAAGACATATCTGAATTCTGCCAAGATGAGGGTGCTGAAACCCAAAATAGAGGAAGCCACCAAAGAATACAACAAGCCTGAAGACCAGATGATGAAGCAACAGGCCATGATGCGCATGTATTCCCAATATGGTGTCAGTCCTTTGAGCGGCTGTCTGCCCATGCTTATCCAGATGCCTATCTGGATTGCCATGTTCAACTTTGTGCCCAATGCCATCCAGCTGCGCGGCCAGAGTTTTCTCTGGATTGACGACCTTTCCACGTACGACCCGATTATCGAGTGGAATACAAATATATGGCTCATTGGCGATCACCTGAGTCTGACATGTATTCTTTTCTGTATCTCCAATATCCTTTACTCCATCATCACCATGCGTCAGCAAAAAGACCAGATGGTGGGCCAGCAGGCAGAACAGTTGAAGATGATGCAATGGATGATGTATCTCATGCCACTGATGTTCTTCTTCATGTTCAATGACTATTCTTCCGGATTGAACTTCTACTATTTCATCTCACTGTTCTTCAGTGCAGCCATCATGTGGCTGTTGCGCAAGACGACCAATGACAAGAAGCTGTTGGAAATCCTTGAAGCCAAATACAAGGAAAACAAGAACAATCCCAAAAAGATGAGCGGTCTTGCCGCCCGACTGGAGGCGATGCAGAAAGAGGCAGAAGAGCTGAGGAAACGCAGGGAGAACATGAACAGATAAAAACGGATGATAGAGGGGCGCATCTTACCTGAGAGCGCCCCCTTTCTCGTTTTACTATATGCAGACAATCGAATTACCCGTCATTTGCTCATTCAGAACAAAAAAAACTATAACACACGATTAAAATGAAACCGACTACAACGTTACGAGATTCGGCAGCCTTGCGCTGGACCGCTCTGTTACTTTTGGCACTTGCCATGTTTTGTGCCTACATCTTCATGGACATCCTTTCACCCATCAAGGACTTGATGCAAAGTGAGAGGAACTGGGATTCAGACGCCTTCGGCACCATGCAGGGTTCTGAAACATTCCTGAATGTATTTGTCTTTTTCCTCATTTTTGCAGGTATCATACTTGACAAGATGGGTGTGCGCTTTACGGCGCTTCTCTCCGGAGGCGTGATGCTTGCAGGAGCCCTCATCAAATGGTATGCTGTGAGCGAAAGCTTTATCGGCAGTTCGCTGGATATATGGTTTACCAATCATCTGAACCATATTCCGGTATTCGAGCAATTGGGCGTGTCACCCTTCTATGAGGGGATGCCCGCTTCAGCCAAGTTGGCTGCATTGGGCTTTATGCTGTTCGGCTGCGGTGCAGAGATGGGCGGTATCACCGTGAGCCGCGGTATTGTGAAATGGTTCAAGGGCCGCGAGATGGCATTGGCAATGGGTTCAGAGATGGCTTTGGCACGTCTGGGAGTTGCTACCTGTATGATATTCTCCCCGTTCTTCGCCAAGTTGGGAAGCGACATCGATGTTTCCCGTTCGGTGGCTTTCGGTGTGGTGCTGCTGTGCATAGCCCTCATCATGCTGGTGGTGTATTTCTTTATGGACAAGAAACTGGACGAACAGACAGGTGAAGCAGAAGAGAAGGATGACCCCTTCAAGATTTCCGACCTTGGTCAGATTCTCACTTCCATGGGCTTCTGGCTTGTATCATTGCTCTGCGTACTCTATTATTCTGCCATATTTCCCTTCCAGAAGTATGCGGTAAACATGTTGCAGTGCAACCTTACCTTCAGCGAAGTGCCCGAAACCTCCGTTTGGGCATCACAGAGTATCACCTATCTCCAGTACATTATCATGTTGATAGTGGCTGCCACTGCCTTCACCTTCAATTTCATGAAAGACCGGAAGATGAAGTGTTCCATGCTTGCCATCTCGGTGCTTGCTTTGGTATCCTATTGCTACATGGGATATATGAGGCAGTCGGCAGAATCCATATTTGCCGTATTCCCATTGCTCGCTGTAGGTATCACCCCTGTCTTGGGAAAATATGTTGACCACAAGGGCAAGGCTGCCAGTATGCTGGTATTAGGCTCACTCCTGTTGATAGCCTGCCACCTGACCTTTGCCTTTGTCCTTCCCCAATTCAGAGGCAGTCAGGTAGGAGGTGTCATTGTGGCATACCTTACCATCCTTATCTTAGGAGCCTCGTTCTCCTTGGTTCCCGCTTCCTTGTGGCCCAGTGTTCCCAAGCTGGTGGATGCCAAGGTCATCGGTTCTGCCTATGCCCTGATATTCTGGATACAGAACATCGGTCTGTGGCTGTTCCCCCTGCTTATCGGCAAGGTGCTTACCAGTACCAACCCTGGAGTCGAGGATGCCACCCAGCTTGACTATACCGCACCGTTGATTATGCTTGCTGGATTAGGAGTTGCCGCTCTTGCCATAGGAGTGATATTGAAAGTGGTTGACAAGAAAAAGGGATTGGGACTGGAAGAACCGAACATCAAATAATCTTACTGTTTGCCAGTTTTAGGAAACCAATGAAATTCGTAAACGGTAACGTATTTTTTGTCCCTTATTTTATTGTTATTACAACGGAAAAGTTTATCTTTGCAAGTACGAAACAAATCATTTATAGACTAACACATATTTATTATGAAACCGTTAAACAAACACTTTGCTCCAAAGAGCGTGATGCCGGAGAAAATAATCCAGTTTGGTGAAGGTAACTTCCTTCGTGCTTTTGTTGATTGGATTATCTGGAACATGAACCAGAAAACAGACTTCAATGGTTCTGTTGTGGTAGTACAGCCTATTGAGCGCGGTATGGTAGATTGGTTGAATGGCCAGGACTGTCTGTACCACGTGAACCTTCAGGGACGTGAAAACGGCCAGCCCGTGAATACCCTTGAAAGAATCGACTGTATCAGCCGTGCGTTGAACCCCTACACACAGAACCAGGCTTTCATGGCTTTGGCTGACCAGCCCGAAATCAGGTTTGTCATTTCAAACACTACCGAAGCCGGTATCGCTTTCGATCCCGAATGTAAGCTCACTGACGCTCCTGCCTCTTCCTATCCCGGAAAGCTGGTTCAGTTGCTGTATCGTCGTTGGCAGACATTCAACGGTGATCCTTCCAAGGGCTTGATCATCTTCCCCTGCGAGTTGATTTTCCTGAACGGACATGTGCTGAAAGAGTGCATCTACAAGTATATTGAATTGTGGCAGTTGCCCGCAGAGTTCAAGGCATGGTTCGAGAACAGCTGTGGTGTATATGCTACTTTGGTTGACCGTATCGTTCCCGGATTCCCCAGAAAAGAGATTGCAGAAATCCAAGAGAAGATCAGCTATCGCGACAACTTGGTTGTGCAGGCTGAGACTTTCCACCTGTGGGTTATTGAGGCACCCAAAGAGGTTGCCAACGAGTTCCCCGCAGACAAGGCCGGCTTGCATGTTCTCTTCGTTCCCTCTGAAGAGCCCTACCACAAGCGCAAGGTTACCCTGCTGAACGGTCCTCACACTGTGCTGTCTCCTGTTGCATTCCTCAGTGGCGTAAACATCGTAAGAGATGCCTGCCATCACGAAGTAATCAGCAAGTACATCCACAAGGTGCAGTTCGAAGAGCTGATGCAGACTCTCGACCTTCCTATGGACGAATTGGAGAAGTTTGCCCATGACGTGTTGGAGCGCTTCGACAATCCTTACGTAGATCATCAGGTTACCAGCATCATGCTGAACTCCTTCCCCAAGTTCTGTGCCCGTGACTTACCCGGAGTGAAGACCTATTTGGAGCGCAAGGGCGAACTGCCTGCCGGTCTGGTATTCGGTCTGGCAGCCATCATCACCTACTACAAGGGTGGCAAGCGCGAAGACGGTGTAGAGATTGTTCCCAACGACGCTCAGGAAATCATGGATCTGCTGAAGGATCTGTGGGCAACCGGTGACACTCAGAAGTTGGTTGACGGCGTACTTGGTGCAGAGTTCATCTGGGCTGAAAACCTCAATGAAATCAAGGGTCTTAACGCTCTGGTTAAAACATACGTTGACCTCATCCAGGAAAAAGGTATGTTGGAGGCCGTTAAAACCATTCTCTAATCCAGTCCTTGACTGATATACAAACGGAGTGAGGGTATGTAAGTGTATCCTCACTCTGATTTTTGAATATAAGCCCCTTCCCTATTCTCTCCTGTTTGTCCGGTTCTATTCCTGTCAATTCCTGAAATAATGAGCGCCTACCAGTTATCTTCTCTTTTCTCTCCTACCGGTGACCAGCCGCAAGCTATCGAAAAGCTTACGGAGGGTTTGTTACGTGGAGACAAGTCACAGGTCTTGCTGGGAGTAACAGGCTCTGGAAAGACCTTCACCATGGCCAATGTGATACAAAACATCGGTCGGCCTACCCTCATACTGAGCCACAACAAGACCCTTGCAGCCCAGCTCTATGAGGAGATGCGCTCATTCTTTCCCCATAACGCGGTGGAGTATTATGTGAGTTATTATGACTATTACCAACCTGAAGCATACCTGCCCACCACGGACACCTATATCGAGAAAGATCTGGCCATCAACGAAGAGATAGACAAGTTGCGGTTGCGTGCCGTATCATCGCTACTCTCTGGCAGGCGCGATGTGGTGGTCGTCTCTTCTGTAAGCTGCATCTACGGTATGGGCAGCCCGGTGGCAATGGCAGAGAATGTCATAGAATTGCGCTGCGGACAGAACATCGGACGAAATACCCTGCTGAGAAAATTGGTGCAGTCACTGTACCTGCGCAATGATATCGAACTGAAACGGGGTTGCTTCCGGGTAAAGGGCGACACGGTAGATGTGGCTGTAGCCTATAACGAGGGTGTCATCTTGCGCATCTCGTTTTGGGATGACGAGATTGACTCAATAGAAGAGATTGATGCCGAAACGATGCAGAGAGTGAGTTCGTACAATGATTACCGGCTCTATCCTGCCAATCTGTTCATGACCACACAAGAGCAGACCAATCTTGCCATCAGACAGATACAAGACGACTTGGTAGCACAGATTGCCTATTTCCAGGAACTCGGAGAGAACGAGCGTGCCGCAAGAATCAAAGAGCGGGTGGAATATGATATGGAAATGCTCAAGGAGCTGGGACATTGCTCTGGCATCGAAAACTATTCAAGGTATTTTGACGGAAGGAAACCCGGTGAACGCCCTTACTGTCTGCTGGACTTTTTCCCTGACGACTACCTGATGATTATTGACGAGAGCCATGTCAGCGTGCCTCAGATCAGTGCGATGTATGGAGGTGACAAAGCCAGAAAGAGCAATCTGGTGGAATACGGTTTCAGGCTTCCCGCCGCTTTTGACAACAGACCGCTCACCTTTGACGAGTTCCAGCAGATGACTAACCAGGTCATCTATGTATCAGCCACTCCTGCTGACTTTGAACTGAACGAAGCAGAAGGTATAGTTGTGGAACAGGTCATCCGTCCTACGGGATTGTTGGATCCCATCATATCCGTCAGACCCACCGAGAATCAGATTGATGACCTGACAGAGGAGATTCGTGTTCGTCAGGAGAAAGACGAACGTGTGCTTGTAACCACACTGACAAAACGCATGGCGGAAGAACTCACGGAATATCTGTTGGGTTGCAACATCAGTACCGCCTATATCCATAGCGATGTCGCCACCTTGGAAAGAGTACAGATTCTCGATGATTTGAGGAACGGCAAATACGATGTGCTGGTTGGCGTGAACCTGCTCCGTGAGGGACTGGACCTGCCAGAGGTCTCGCTTGTTGCCATACTTGATGCTGACAAGGAAGGTTTTTTGCGCAGTCACAGGAGTCTGACACAAACTGCGGGACGAGCAGCCCGAAATCTGAACGGAATGGTCATCATGTATGCAGATACCATTACCGCCTCCATGCAGCTGACCATAGACGAGACCAACAGACGACGGGAGAAACAGTTGGCTTATAATGAGGCGCACCACATTATTCCGAAGCAGGTAAAGAGGACGGCAAATAACGATGCTCCCCTCGCCTCCATGTCCGCGAAAAGTAGCATGCCCACCTCTGTTTCAGATAAAACTAAAGAGGTTCCACAATACGTATTGCCCTCTGAAGAGACATCAATGGCAGCAGAACCGCTTGTCGGTCCCATGACTACCGAACAAATAAGGGCAGCTATAGACCGCACTACCAAACTCATGAAGGAAGCCGCCAAAAACCTTGACTTTATCCAGGCGGCACAGTACCGTGACGAACTCATCCGACTTAGCGGACTACTGCCTGAGAAGTCGGAATAGAGAACTATTTCCCAATCCTCCAAATAATCTGAGGACAATTAATATTCCTTCGCTTTATATGGGAGCAGAAACTCATTTTGCTTTCTCTTTTTTGTTTCCATTAGTGCCATAAAGGATATATAATCCCAAATCGGTCATTAGCGTTATAATGATAACAGCTTGTATTTTTGAGCAGATTTCTTTTCGGTTTGAGGGAGCAATGGGGTTCCATTGTAACTGAAAAGCGGAAAGAAAGATGACAAAAAGAACCATTTCGTTAAGCCAAATGAGCAGAGCCAAGCGTGCTTGAGCTATGTCATGGCGAGAAATGGTCGGATTTATTCCAAAGTATGTTTGCGCAGAACAGTCTAATGACCGATTTGGGATAATATTAAAAGTGTGTTAACTATATGCTTGTTTTCCGCAAAATAAGTTAATTTCATAGTACTATGTATTACAATGTACCAAACAAAGCATACCTTTGCATAGCAAACAAAGGTACTATGTATAGCACAGTATCTGAAATGAAGAAACAACAGCTTCAATGATGAAGAAACAAGAACTAATAGACAACTAATAATTAAGACATGGCAAACGTAGAAAACTCAAAATCACAGATGCGCAAAGGCATGCTCGAATACTGTGTGATGCTACTGCTGAGACACCAATCCCTCTATGCAGCAGATATCATCACACGACTCAAGGATGCCAACATGATTGTTGTGGAGGGCACTCTCTATCCCCTACTCAACCGACTGAAGAAAGATGCCCTGCTCAAGTATGAATGGCAGGAAAGCACTCAAGGACCACCACGAAAGTATTATGCACTCACTGATGAGGGATTGGAACTCCTGGAACAGTTGGACGCCAGTTGGCAAGACCTCTCACTGACAGTCAAAATCCTTCAAGGACAAAGCAAGGGTTACTTTTAACAATCCAAAAATAATCACTGATAACAAGAAAGCAAACAAATATCACGATGAAAAAGAATATATCCATCAATATCTTCGGCACCATTTATGCCATAGATGAAGACGCATACCAATTGCTCGACAACTATATCAACGGCATGAAAAAGTATTTCGGCAATAAGGAAGGCGGTGAGGAGATTGCCGACGACATAGAGCACCGTGTGGCTGAACTCCTTTGGGAAGAGAAAGAAAAAGGGATGCAGGCAGTGAACATAGAAACCGTCAGAACCATCATCAACAAGATAGGAAATGCTGCAGAGATAGATGCTACCGGTGACGTTCAGAGCAATGCCAATACAGATGACGCTACTGCTTCGGAATACTCTAACCAAAACAGCGACGACTACAAGAACATGACCTTCATAGAGCGCATCAGACATTCTATGAAGACACGCAGGTTGTACCGCAATGGTAAGGACAAGGTACTGGGCGGTGTATGCTCTGGACTGGCAGAATACTTCGGAGGCTATGAGGTGACTCTATGGCGACTGGCTACCCTGATCCTCTTCCTGATCTTCATATGGGCTGATTTTGCCTTTTTCCTTTTACCGGGTATCTATCTGGCGCTGTGGGTGATAGTTCCTGAAGCGAAGACTCACGAAGACTGGCTCAGGATGAGAGGTAAAGAAGTGAACGCAGAGAATATTAAGAAACAGATTATGGACGAGGCAGAGCAGGGCCAAAATGACACAGACTGCAATAGGAACTGTAGAGGTGGCGGCTGTCTCAAACTCGTATTCATCGTCTTGCTCTTCTTCCTGTTGCTGCCTCTGATAGGAGTCTTCTTCGGACTTATAGTCGCTACTGTGGCTATGATTATGACGGGTATCGGACTCATCTCATTGCCTTGGAATGAGTTAGGCCCCGACTTTATCACAATCTTCAATACGCCTGGTATAAAGCCACTTATGTGGATGATGCTTATCTCGGGAATCATCTCCATCGGACTGCCTATCTTTGCCATCATCAGACGTATGTGGAGCCGCGGCAAGAGCATGGGCAGGTCTGCCAAAGTGAGCATGTTCATCGTTTGGGTATTGGCATTGGCCACTCTCCTTACCTCGTTTATCTTCGCCGGGACTAAGATAGAAAGCGAGTTTGACAAGATAGACGAAGAGGGCTCGACCCGCAATGGCATCACATTGTCAAGTGAGCGCGACTGGAACAGGCTGGATGAACAGGGCTGGAACATAGTAAAGATGTCAAACGTAAACCCCGATATCACTGAGTCACGCACCGGATTTGGCGGGATGCCCCCGATGGCCATCACGATACGTCGCGACCAGAAAAACGAACCGATGATGTTCACTATGAACAGGGTGGATTATTACGAAGAGGGCAACTATGTGGTAGAATCACTTGCTGACGTAAAAGGCTACGGTACCAAGGTGACTCTCTCTGACGACAGCGACTCGACACTGACTACATTGGTACTGAGCACACAGGGCGAGAGACTCGACACGATGAGTTGGGAATATGGCAGCAAGCTGCCGCTCTTCTTCTCTCCTGATTTTGGTTCTTGGGATTCATTCGCCCACAAACACGGCGGCGACAAATGGGTGTATCAGGTTTCCAAACCGTTCTACCATCAAGGAGGCAATATCATCCAAACCCTGTCTATAGACACATTGCCGGTAAGACGGGCCAAGATAAGACAGATACAGATCAGGAAGCTATAGTTTTCCCAAATCAACCCCAATCGGTCATCAGCATAAAAAAGGTTCTATAGACGTACGTGCAGAGCATGTATAGAGGTACGACTATAGAACCTTTAACCGATGATGATCGGGAGCGTATTATTTCTTCTTTCCCACATTGTAGAGGATAAAGCTGTAAATGTCAGCCTGTTCCTCCATCTGTTTGGCAAGCGGTTTGCCGCTGCCGTGCCCTGATTTGGTATCAATGCGTATGAGCGTAGGATTGCTACCGCTCTGGCAAGCCTGCAGTGTGGCAGCAAACTTGAACGAGTGTGCAGGCACCACACGGTCGTCGTGGTCGGCAGTAGTGACGAGTGTGGCAGGATAGGCAGTACCTGGTTTGAGGTTGTGCAGCGGTGAGTAGCCGTACAGGTACTCAAACATTTCCTTGCTGTCTTCGCTCGTTCCGTAGTCGCTTGCCCAGTTCCAGCCGATGGTGAATTTGTGGTAACGAAGCATATCCATCACTCCCACCTGAGGCACAGCCACGGCAAAGAGGTCAGGCCGTTGTGTCATGCAGGCACCGACAAGCAGTCCGCCGTTGCTGCCGCCAGTAATGGCAAGATGGGCACTGTCGGTATATTTCTCTGCGATGAGATATTCTGCGGCTGCGATGAAATCATCGAATACATTCTGTTTCTGCATCTTGGTACCGGCCTGGTGCCATTCTTCTCCATACTCGCTACCGCCGCGCAGATTCACTTCAGCGAAGATGCCGCCTTGCTCAAGGAAGGGTACACGCGAAGCAGAGAAATAGGGAGTGAGGGCGATATTGAAACCACCGTAGCCGTGAATCAACACAGTATTACGGCCGTTC
The DNA here is from genome assembly GCA_945830055.1 of uncultured Prevotella sp. Taxonomy (GTDB): domain Bacteria; phylum Bacteroidota; class Bacteroidia; order Bacteroidales; family Bacteroidaceae; genus Prevotella. Next base: position 1,652 of record CALZXH010000023.1, on the reverse strand, counting down.
TTCTTCATGCCTTTCTTATAGGTAATGCTCATGGGGATGCGGGTGCCGTCCTTGCTGGTAAAGAACACCTGTTCACTCGTGTAGTCATCGATATTGAAGGGCACTTTCGGAGCTGCAAACACGCTGCTCTCGTTTCTGTCAATGTCGTAGCTGTAAACGGTGCCTGGCACGGTATATGACGTGAAGTAGTAGAAACACTCCTTGTCATCCTTCTTCCCGCTGAACACTACAGACCCTATCATCGGCAGTTTCACTTCTCCGATACGTTTTCCATCGAGATCGTGCACATAGGCATGCGACGATGCATCTTTCGAATAGGTGAGTATCATCTTCCCCCCTATTACATCGGCATTTTCCAGCACAATGTCAGTTTCGGGCATCACCTCCTTCCAGTCTTTCAGTCCGGGAGCGCCGATGGTAGTCTTCATCAGTTTGTTGCGGGGCGCGTTGTGATTGGTGAATAGATAGATGGTATCACCCATCGTTTCCACCGGACTGTATGAGTATTTCATGTCAGATGTCATCTGGATAAACTGCGAGTCCTTTTTCCTGAGGTCCCTCACATAGATGTTGTTTCCCGCTTCCTCTCCGCTCTCAAAGAGAAAGGCCATCGTTTCCTCCTCGTTCACCCATACGCTGTAGAAGCGTTTCGGGTAGGCTGGATTCTGGTAGAACAGCACATCCTCGCTCTGCGGCGTGCCTATACGGTGATAATACACCTTGTGCACCTCGTTGACATTCGAGAACTCCTTGCCCCCTTTCGGAGCGTCATAGGCACTGTAATAGAAGCCGTCTCCCTGCCATGACGCACCAGACAATTTAGCCCATTGGATATGGTCATCGAGAAGTTTTCCCGTAGCAAGGTCTATGACATAGAACTCCCTCCAGTCGCTGCCGCTACGTGAGATGGAGTAAGCGACATACTTGCCGTTGTGGGAGAAAGACACTTCCTGCAGCGCCACCGTACCATCGTCAGAGAACGTATTAGGGTCAAGGAACACTCGCTCTTCGCTTCCCGGCTTGTCCATGGTATAGAGTACCGACTGGTTCTGGAGTCCGTTGTTGCGGTAGATATAGTATTTGCCGTTACGTTTGAAGGGTATTCCTATCCTCTCATAGTTCAACAATTGGCGCAGTCGTGTCAAAATCTTCTTGCGCATAGGCAGTTTCGAAAGATAGGCATCGGTCACTTTGTTTTGTGCTTCCACCCATTCCGCAGTGGCTTTGCTTGTGTCGTTTTCCAGCCAGCGGTACGGGTCAGCCACCTTTGTACCGAAATACACGTCCACCGTATTGTCTTTGGGTGTCGTCGGATAGTTGATTTGCGCAGAGGCAGTCTGTGGTAATGCCATGATAGCGATAAGGATTGCTGATAATGTTTTCATTATTCTTATGTTTGTTATCGTATGTTGAGTTGTGATGTCACACTCACCGTTTTTCTCTCATCTGTTGCTGTTGTGGACTTCACGCATTTCACCTGCGACGATGACTGGTCCATAACAGCCTGTATGCCGATGCAAAGATACTCATAATAAAAGAAGGAATTACCTATTTTCCAAAAAACAATCCATCTGGCTATTTTTTTAACGTAAGTTCAACGAATTCACATGATTGTTTTGCCATGACTGCTTGCTGATGATTTGTGCGCACTG
>CALZXH010000022.1 GCA_945830055.1 uncultured Prevotella sp. | reverse complement strand
GGAATTTGTGTTGGAAAAGTGTAAGAAAGCAGGGAAATTTGTGTTGGAAAAGTGTAAGAAAACAGATGAAGTCGTGTTGGAAAAGTGTTGTTTTGACAAATCAAGATGCAGATACTTTCGTGAATTGGACAGAATATAATGGGAAATATCAGCTCAGTAGAACATCTTGACTAAAAAGATGAAAGTATCAGTATTTCTGTTTATTTGGAATTACGCCTCTTACTCCGCCTTTCGGATTCTTTACATCGCCTTTATATCTTGGGATAAGGTGCATGTGCACATGAAAAACCGATTGCCCTGCTGCCTCGTTTACGTTGATGCCGATGTTGTAACCGTCAGGATGGAAGCGTTCATCAACTTTCTGTTTCACATATTGAAGCATTACATTCATGGCTTCTCTTTCATGGTTGGTGAGCTCGAAGTAGGAGGAGACATGACGTTTGGGAATAATCAACGCATGACCGGGGGAGACTGGATAGCCATCGTAGAAAGCTACACAAGTGGCTGTCTCGCAAATGACTTCCACGCGTCTGGAGAGACGGCAGAACGGGCATTTTTCCCCTTCCTTTCTAGGCAGTTTGTTGAAATGATTGTATTGATATAACTCAAAACTACCATTGCAAATAAGACTTGGGAATGGTAAGTGGACATTGCATTGGTAAGTGTATTGCTTATGAATGGCATGCAGTCGGAAACCTTCTTCAGTCAAGTCTCTGCGCACGGCAAAGAATGCGGTGCCTTTGGGTTGCAGCAGGTTGGTGACATTCATCATCACTTCCGCCTGTGCGTATGGCTCCAACACATTCAGTACATAATTGCAGATGATGGTGTCAAACTTCCCCTCTGGATAATCCGGACGATAGTAATAATCATATCCCGTGACGTCGTACCCCAATCTTTTAAGTTCATCGGTATCAAAGCCGAAACCGCATCCATAATCAAGGATGCGACCTTTAAGCAAGTCGTGTTTCAACAGATACCTTGTAGGCACAGACAAATCAGTGCGCTTAATGGCGGTAAGATAGGGATGATTAATCATTGGTTCCATCGTTAGTCGTGGTTTAAGGTCCTGAATCCCATATTGACAGCCATTTGACTCAATGGTGAGAACGTCTTGCGGAAAGTATTCAGAAATTCCTCTTCTGACATTGCCATAAGGTCTTGTGGAGAAACTCCCAGTGCATAATACTCGTCAAGCACAGAGTCATTCTTTTTGCTTTGCGGAATATATCGGCGTAATGCCTGATGATGGATTTTCGTCATCTTGGGCAGATAATAGTCGAGGTCTGGAATTCGGTCACTCTTTGAAGAGTTGAATCTTCCATCGGCAGGAATGAGGTTCCAATTCTGATTGTGGGACACAAAGCTCCACGGCAAAAAATGATCGAGGTCGAATTCATTCACCCCAAGAGGATTGTCTGTGTAAATGCAATGTAGCGGACCGCCCAACTCAATGACTTTGTTCCAAAACTTCTTCTGATTATTTAATGGTTCACGTTCTTCTGGTCTTAATAACTTACCGGATATGTTTGGCACATTAGGATTTCTTGCCTGAAGGAATTGCGTAAGATTCCACAATGTAAAGTCACGCAGGATTTTGAAATTCGTATTCAAATATTCTTTCCATTTCGGATTGATTGTAACTGTCATTTTTTCTCTTCTTCCGTTTAAAGAATACAGGCAATCATTCTCCAGTGTTTTTGAACGTGCAATCATCTCATGTACGTTATTCGTTTTAATCCAAGGCGATTGAAACCAGTATGGGACGTTGTTTAGCAGTATTTTTACATTGTTTTTTACCTGTAGGTTTTCTGTTACGGCTTGCATAATGGCATCCGTCTTGCTATCGAGTTTGTCATCCACAGTAATTCCTGTTAATTCTGCTATGGAAGGAATGATTTGTGTCAGGGAATCGCCTTTGCCGAATGACAGTTTAAAATACTCTATCGGATACCAAGCGTATGCAACCATTCTTGACGCAATATCAAGAGCAAGCATTTCTTCTTTTTGCTCCTTTACATACATATCAAGCAATGACAGCATCCAATAAAACTTGTGTGTTGCAGTCGTCTTATCGAATACACGGTTCATTATGCTGGTGGAAAGCTCGTTAGATTGTGGTATCTTCATAGCGATGTTACCATTAAATGGTTTTGGTATCAGTCGGAGTGCTTCTATTATTTCCCTCGTCAGTCACCGACTTTGATTGTCTGAGTACAAAGGTGCTCATTTTTCTTGAAATATCAAGCAAAAAGGGCAATCTATTTGATTTCCAATATTACAAAAATGTGGTTTTTTGTTTTTACATCGTTTTTTCTTGATGGATAAGGCATGGTGTATACAATAAAACCCAGGGGGATGCCCTGGGTTATGTGAAGAATACTGTTTAGAGGAAATAACACTGGCATAATTCTGCCAAAGGGAGGTTATAATGTATTGACGTCCTCTTCGGTGAGTCCTGTGGCAGCAGCGATATCAGATACAGTCATGCCCATAGCCTTGAGTTTTTGGGCTATGGATATGGAACTCTGACGCTCACCTTCAGCTCTTCCTTCAGCTCTTCCTTCAGCTCTTCCTTCGGCTCTTCCTTCAGCTCTTCCTTCGGCTCTTCCTTCAGCTCTTCCTTCGGCTCTTCCTTCAACTCTTCCTTCAGCTCTTCCTTCAGCTCTTCCTTCAGCTCTTCCTTCTGCCCATCCTTCCTGTTTGGCGGTGTCGAGCACGTCGTTCTGTACCATGATATCGTCCATGTGGGCATCGTAGGCATGGCGGTCAGCATCGCTCATGGATATATACAGCAGTTTTTGGCGGGCTTCTTGCAGTCCCGGAGTGGAGGTGTCATCCTTGATACGGTTGTTCTTCAGATAGTCGAGCCATTCCTCTATGGGGGTAGTCGCCACATCGTTGAACTCGTTGACACGAATGATGAAATACTCGGGGAACACATTATCTGGCACGGTCATCCTGATTTCGTCAGCCTCCCGGGTGTTCACCTTCAGTTGGTCGCCGGTATGCACGCCGGTAAACACCGTCTTGCCGTGATACAGATAGTCGCTTCCCTTTCCGAGGTCGAAATAAAGAATGTTGATGGAATACACTTTCTTCACGTGGTCGTACTTGCTGCCTATCTGGATATGTTCGGTGATGGCCTTGGACACACCGTAGAGCATACGCTGCAGGAAGTAGAGTTGGCGGGTAAGCTGCACCTCTACGATGATAATCTCTCCCTTGCTGTTGGTAGCCTTGATATCCACGCGGTTGAACTTGTCATCGCGTTTCTCTTGGTTGCTCTCGCTCTCAAGCAGTTCGGTGATGGTAATCTTTTCTCCCAGCAATACCGTCACCAGTCCTTCCAGGACAGCGAAATTGGCCTTGTCTCTGAGCATCCGCTTCACAGCCCAGTCAAATCTTATGTATTTATTTTCGCTCAGCATAGTAGAGTGCATTAGATGGATTCTTGTTGCAAAAATAGGAAATTATAATGATATTGCCTAATATTTTCAGGAGATTATCTCCTCGCTCCCCATCGCTTACTTGTCGAAAACATGACTCCTGTTCAGTTGCCAAGTGCTTGCCGTATCCAGTTGCCAAGTCGTCTGAAAGCGGAAAAATGCGACTTTCGGCAAGCCTGACAGGGAAGAAAAGCAAGTTGGTTTTCCCGAATTTTTCCTATGCAGTGTGGAATCTCGCAGTTTTTGTTTAAATTTGCCGAAACTATAGCTTCGGAATGAAGGATAAACAACCAACACCATGTCTTCTATGAGTCCTCAACCCTCCTTATCGGTCATTATCCCATTGTACAACTGTGAAAGGTTCATCACCCAATGCCTTGACAGCGTCTTTGACCAGCAGCTTGCCGAAGACGATTTTGAGGTGATTGTTGTGGACGACGGGAGTAAGGACAACGGTGCGTCGTTGGTATTGGGGTATGCCCGTGACCACCGTAATATACGTTTGCTGCGACAGGAAAACCAGGGTGTGGCATGTGCGCGCAACCATGCTCTTTTCCATGCGCGTGGCGAATACATCACCTTTATAGATGCCGATGACATGCTGGTGACCGGCAGTTTGAAGCCGTTGCTGGCGATGGCTGTGGAGCATCGTGCAGAAGTGGTAAAGGCAGCCCATGTAGAGATTGCCGAGGATGCTACGGAACACGGCAGTCTGGACGTGGCGGCGGGGGAATCTCTTGTATGTGAGATGAGCGGCAATGATGCCATCGTGCGTGTCACACAGTTCAAAGAGGGGTATTGCTGGGGCTATCTTATCAGGAGAAGTCTTGTCGTAGAACATGCCATCGCCTTTCCTGAAAAGGTGACATTCATGGAGGACTGGGCCTTTATCACCCAGGTATTGCTGAAGTGCGAACGGTTTGTTCACACCCGTCTTCCGTTTTACCTCTACCGCAGGAATGTCGCCTCGTGTGTGGCGAACATGACGGTGGACAAATTGCTGCAAGGATGCCGTGCCATCGGCATCGTGGCAAAGGTGGCTGCCGTAGCGGCAGTACCTGCAAAGAAGAAACTGATGGAGAATGTGTGTGTGAACATCAATGTCATTCTATGGTTCACTATCTACTATACACGCATTTACCGACAGAGAAAGGAGATAGTAGATACGCTGCACCGGTTGCTGGTACAGGTAGAAGGCGTCTCCATACCGGGAAGTCTCAAGCTGTTCAAGTGGTTACCGAATATGTATGTCGTTGTGAGGCGGCTGCTGGCGTCAAGGAAATACTGAACAGGCACCTGTTCAAGCATGGCAGACGATGCTACTATGTCGTTTGTCTTAAGCTTTTCTCTATATCGCTGATAACCTTGGGATACTTGCTCGAAAACTTTCTGGCAAAGAGATATTCCGACTTGAGCAGTTCATCGGTGTCACCGTCTTGCCAGGTATAGGGTTCGCCCCTGCGCTTCTGTTCGTCGGAGGCGCGGTTGAAGTCGATGAAGCGCATGCAGCTGTGAACACCGTCCTCAAGGTCGTATATGCGCTCGCGTATCTCGGGATTGGAGATAAGCAGGGAGTGCTTGTACATCTCGTCGCCGCAGGTGGTATAGGCAAAGCGGCGGTTGATGAAATCCTCTTGTCCGATCAGGTAGCTTACCGCCTCTTCCGTGAGCGACACCCAGTTATGACCCGTTCTGAATGTCAGTTCGTTGCCTCTGTCCATGTGCAGAATGTCCTGTATCTTCAGAGCCGTATGCCGGATGATCTTGGCAAAAGTAACCTTCCACTTGGCGACGAAAGGCGTGCGGTAGTTCCAGCGCATCAGGAAATAGTAGCGTCTTCTCTTGCGCTCTATGTCGCCCTTGATGAAGTCGGTGAGAGTGAAAAAGCCGATAAACTCTTTTCCGTTATGCTTGTCGAAAAAGTCGTGGATATAGTCTTGTGTCTTGATGGGCAGATCCACTCCCGACAGCTTGTGATAGTACTGATAGGGCCCGTGTTCTTTGGCTGTCTTGAACAGGTGCATTTCCGAGTGGACCTGTCCCACATCGCCCCAGCGGACGTCATACCTCTTAGGCGTGAAAAACAGTCTGGAATGTTTGGGCTTGTACAGTTCCGGCAACTGTTTCACCTTTTTGTCGATATGCAGGAAGATGTCGTTGCGTTCATCATCGATGAGAGACAGCAGGGTGTTGAGCAGTCCCCATTCATTATGGGCCATAATCAGATAGGCATGTCTGTGGTTTGCCATAGTCATAGTTTTTATATACTTTACAAGGTGCAACTGTCATTTCTCGATTACACCCTTACAAAGATAATGTTTTTGGTTGAATTATCATATCAAATGGCAAAACAAAAAAAAATGAACTCAAGAGTATAGTCTCTGTTGCTTGTCATTATAGATGTTACCTTTCATTTTTAGGATATAATAACCCAGTCGCTTCCCTTGCCTTTACTGCGTTTTATAATACCCTTCTCAGTAAGGCGGGCGGTGATGGATTTAACTGTTCTCTCTGATTTCCCGATTTCTTTTGCAATAAACGTTTGTTTTGCCGAAGGATCTTGCTGTATTATTCTAAGCACTGCCATCTCTTCCAAAGTGCAGTTTTTGCACTTTGGCGGTAGCGGAAGTGCAGAATTTGCACTTTGACCTTCGGTCGACTTCCAGTCTAAATGCATCTCGCGGTTACGGAGTGGTGTGGTTTCGCCAAGCAGCATATTGCGGAAGAAGCGCTCCAAGAATACAGTTGTTTCTGTTACACCTTCTTGCAGATTACTGTAGTTAGCACGAACCAGTGCATTGCGGAAATACCAGGAGTTAGTGGCAAAGAGGTCGTCTGTTACTTTGAAGCCAAGCGTTTTCAGATACTTAATCATAAAAACAGCTGTACTACGGGTATTTCCCTCACCAAAAGCATGTATCTGCCAGAGGTTTGCACAGAAGCGGGTCAGATGACTGATGGCTTCATCGATGCTTTTGCCCTCGTAGCTATAGTTCCGTTCCTGTCTCATGTCATACTCCAGTGTCTCGCTGATTGTGTCAGCACTGGCATAATAGACCGTTTCACCTCGCAACACCCATTCTCGCTTGGTAATATTATAATCTCGGATGAGTCCTGCAAACTTATAGATACCCTCAAACAGACGTCGATGGATGGACGTTAATTGTGCTGGCGAGAAGTTGAATGTTTGCTCTTGCAACAGCTCCGTGATACGAGCAGATACCTTATCCGCCTCTTCTGTCCTTTCTCCTTCTGTCTCTTTGCGTCCAGCCAGAGATTTATAGTAGCTGTCTATGAGTTGCTTTGCCTCACCGATAGTGATATCACCTTCGATGTGACGACGGGCAGTAACCAGCAAGTATGGCGATGTCTTCAGACCATCAACTTCTTGCAGACCAATGGCAGTTTGCCAAGCACGGCCACGTTCTTGTTCTTGCGGTTCACCCTGACGGATGTACTCGTCAAGTCCCTGTATGTATTGTCTGTCTTCTGACATAGTCATAGGGTTTTTATACTATTCAAGGTGCAACTGTCATTTCTCGGTTACACCATTACAAAGATAATGTTTTTGGTTGAATTATCATATCAAATGGCAAAACTTAAAAGATATTTTGTCTGAAAACCGCTATTGAATAATCATCATGTGCAATAAGACCTTTGGATATAAGACTTTAGTATTTTCACTGATACAGCTGTTCTCTTAGAACTTAGTGTGATTCAGTGGAATTAACCTTGACGAACCGTGAAAATCCAGATGCTCTATTCATGTTCCATTAGAATCGGGCATCCTAGTGTCATAAGAATCGGGTATTCTATTGTCATTAGAATCGGGCATTCATGTTGCATTAGAATAGGGCAATCATGTTGCATTAGAATACCCAGTTCTAATATCACTATGACCGGTTTTAATATTAACGTGAGTTCGACGAATTCTAAGTTAGCCTAATACAATATAAATGAATTATCTAACAACGCGGGCTGAAAGGCCAAAAAGCGCATAGCCCAGGGCAGAATGGAGCGAAGCGGAATGACACCCTGGGTTGATGTGTGCGATTTGAAGACGCCCTGAAAGGGCAAAAGCATTAATCCTGTGCTTGTGTATGAACGCTTTTGGGCTTACAGCCCGTAGTTTGCTCCACACGATAAAGACCCAGGGCGTTGCCCTGGGCTGAAGTGCAGGCTGCACTTTATTCGCAAAGCTCATCAGCAAGCAGTCAGTGCGTACAAATCATCAGCAAGCAGTCAGGGCGCACAATTCGTCGAACTCACGTTAATATTACAAGGATACGCTAATGACTGATTTGGTTTTATCGGGTACTTAATAAGTTGAAAAAAGTATTACGCAAGTTTGAAAGGAGATAAAAAAACAATAAATTAACGGGCTTGCAAGTACTATGTATATGATTATTACCTATATTTGCTTCAAGAGAAGGCAGCTGCCGTTTGTACGGAACAACGGGGCTGCATCTCCCGAATATAGTGTATAACAGATAAAGAAAGGAGTGAACTATGACTAAACTGCATGAAATCTACCGTTGCCCCGTCTGTGGCAATATCGTAGAAGTGATGAATGTAGGTGCGGGGACATTGGTGTGCTGTGGCAAACCCATGTTGCTGCTTGTGGAGAACACGACAGATGCCGCACACGAAAAGCATGTGCCCGTTGTGGTAGCTGTGGATAACGGATACTTGGTCAAGGTGGGAAGCACCGAGCATCCCATGATGGACAGCCACTATATCCAGTGGATAGAACTGTTGACCGAAAAAGCAGTTTATAGAAAGGAACTCAAGCCGGGAGACAAGCCTGAGGTGTTCTTCGAGACCCATGAGAAGATAGTGGCTGCAAGGGAGTACTGCAATCTCCATGGACTATGGAGAGGTGAACTCCAACCGGTATGGTGACCGGTTGGAGACAAAGGTTCGGAACGCCTATTAATAGTTGAAGGTGTGGACTCCACTGCCGACGGTATGCTCTGTTCCTGATGGCAACACCACCGTGGCATCGCTTCCTACGGGAACCTCCACGGTGATGGCCGTCTTGCTACAATCCACGCGGACTGTGCCGTAAAGAGTTTCTGTGGAGGCTTTTACCCATTGTAGGTCACCCACCAGAGTAGGGGCTATGCGCAGATGCCTCATGCCATGGGTTCCCGGCTTGTTGGTGATACCCGCCAAGGTGGAGAACAGCCATTCGTCTATCTGTCCCATCATAAAATGGTTCCATGATGCACCCTCTCTCGGATCCCATTGCTCGGTGAGCGTGGTGGCTCCGTATTTCAACTGGAAGCCATAGCCGGGAGTCTCGTAGTGGTTGAGCATGGAGTAGAGCAGTTCGTTCCTGCCGTTGCGTGCTAACGTCTGGAACAGATAGCGGTTGCCCACATCCCCTGTGGTAAGGCGGTTGCCATGAGCGGCAATGTCTGCCTCTAACGAGGCGAGCACCTTATCCTTGTTGTCACCGCAGATGCCAAGGAACAGGGGCAAGGCGTTGGAAGCCTGACTGCCTGTGCCGTACTTGCAAGAATCCGCTTTGTAGAAAGTGCGGTTAAAGGCATCGGTCACCTCACCCAACCGCTGTCCGAAAAGCTGTTCGTCTTGGGCATTGCCCGTCATCCTTGCCGCCTTGCACAGCAGTTGCAGGTCGTAGATATAGTGGGCTGTGGCAACCAATGGGATGGGAGTGTTGCGGGAGAATCCGGCACGCCAGGGACCGAAGTCGTACCAGTCGCCCAGACCATGACTTACAATCCCGTTCTCTGCCCTGCTGTCTAAGTATTGCGCATAGCGCTTCATGGCGCTGTAATTGTTGACAATCAGTGTGCTGTCGCCATAGAAATCGTAGTACATGAATGGCAGGATGATGAGCGTACTTCCCCATTCGGGACTGTCGTCAAACAGGTTGCCGAATGATACGTATTGCGGGGCGGTGGTGGGTACCATGCCGTCTTCCTTTTGCGTATCTGTGATGTCGCGGATAATCTTGGGTACAAAAGTGGTAATGTCGTAGTTGTAAAGCAGGCTTGGACCGCACAGATGGTCTTGTTCCAGCCATCCCAACTTCTCACGGTGCGGACAATCCGTAAACACAGCCTGCATATTGCTGCGCTCGGCACGCTCTATCAGTCGGTGGGTCTGTGTGAACAGGGGGTTGGAACATTCGAAGGTGGACACCTCGGGTGCCGAGTTATAGACAAAACAACTGTTCAGCTCTTTCAGTACCGGCAGGTGATGGGGGTTGGGTTGCCCGTCGAGTACCGCTCCCTCCACCTGAATGTATCTGAATCCATAGTACGAGAAGCGCGGGTGCCAGGTCTCTGTGCCTTCTCCTTTGAGTGTGTATTCATAATAGTGGGGGCGCCCTGTCTGCCTTTGGTCGCAAACACCGTACTTGTTCAGTGCCTCTGACACTACCAAGGTCACCTTCTGTCCTCGCTCTCCACTAACGGTGATTTCCGGAAAACCTGCCAGATTCTGTCCCATGTCGGCGATGAATACAGACGGATGGATGGTGCGCTTGGTGGCTTTGGATGCTGCCTCCAGAGAGTCGGCGTGCAGGGTGGTCACCTCCTTGATGCCATAGCGTTCCATGATTTTCACGGGAGGTGCCGTCTGCGGTGTCAGTGTGCCTTGGGGGGCCTCTACCTCTACAGCCTGTTGCCAATGGCTGTCATCGTAGTGTGACAGGTGACAGTTGGAGATTTCCATGCGCGCATCGTATGACTCGCCACCGTAAATGCTGTTGAAGGTGATGGGAGAAAGAGTATAACGCCAGTCGGTATCGCTTGCTATGGTCTGACTGCTGCCATCGTCATAGTTTATTTCCATGCGCAACAGCAGTTGGGGGGCACCGAATGAGGTTTGAAGCTTGCTGTACCTCCCTTGACGCTGCACGTTGAAGAAACCGTTGCCCAGCAGTACGCTGACGGCGTTTCTGCCGCTACGCAAGAGTGAGGTCACGTCATAGGCGTTGTAATACACTGTTTTATCGTACTCGCTCCAGAGGGGGGCAAACTCGCTGTCACCCGCCTTCTCACCGTTTATCTTCAGTTCGTAGTGTCCCAAACCGCTCACATATACGATGGCGTCTGTGATATTGCGCTTGCCTGTATCAAAGGATTTGCGCAAGATGATGCTCTTGACGGAAAGGGTATCTACCGGTGACCACAAGGCTTTGAACGAATCTTTCTTGAATACAGAGTTGGCAAAGCGTCCTTCCGGTAATTTCGCGTCTTTGCGGCTGATGGCACCAATCCATTTGGCGTCTATCGTTGGCGGGACAATGCGCAGGTACTGTTTCTTGCTCCATGCCGACGGCTTGTTCTTGCTGTCCCATACGCGCACCTGCCAGTAGTAGCCGTGTCTGTTAGGGAGTAGTGCCGGGATGCCGATCAGCTGACTTTGGGAAGACTTCATCTTTTTGGTGGCATATACCTGCTTGCCGGTAATGTTCTCGCATACGGTAATCTGATATGCTGTCTGTATGTCTCCGTTGGTGTCGGAGCGCATCTGCCAGCCCAAGGTCACGCCGCCTTCCGACAAAGCCAATCCGTCTTGGTGATTGCAGGTCTGTCGGGTAATGGTGATGGTGGCAAAGGCTTGCATGTTGACCAGCAATGCCATTATACTGAGAAAAGAATGAATGCGCATAGTGTAGCTTTATTTTTTGATGACGTTGTGAGAAATCTGTCCGTTCTTGTATTCTCCCTCCACAAGGCGTCCGCCGGAAGCGTGCAGGCGGAAGGTGACGTTCCATTCTTTGGGCCATGCCTGACAGAGCAGCAGTGTGCCGTCGGGGGCTTCCTGAAGCAGCATCTCCTGCAGACCTATCATTGCCGAGCCGCCACGGTTGCAGTCGGGTGCCCAGTCATAGCCCTGTTCCCAAAAGGCAGGGAAACGGAACGGACCGTCAGCCCATTTCTCTATGCAAAGTCTTCGGGCATCATCGGTCAGCCCCAGACATGCCGCCCATATATTGTCTTGTTTCCATCCTTTGGCTGTGCGCATGGAGAGTGCGTGTGCATCGTACAGATAGGTGTTGCGTGCTGTCTCCAGTCCGTCGCGCCCCATGCCGTAGATGCGCCAGGGAAATACCGGGTAGAGTTGCGGGGTCTCCACATTCTGTATGCGTGCCCAAGCCTGAGCAGGAGCGATGCAGGTGCGCCCTTCCACAACGTGTAAGGGTATGTCGGGAATCCTGTCTTTCAGCGTGCTGTCCAGATCTACTGTTCCTTGGCATTGGTCAATCACAGTACGCAGGGCGGCTATCACGCTCGACGGGTTGTATGCCATCTTGTAGGTCTCGCAGCCGGAAGAGGGATAGAGTATCAGTTTGCCGTTGCCGTCAAGTGCTTTCACACCACGCTGTTTGGCAAGGTACTGGTAGTGCTGGTCAAAGAAGATGACACACTGGCGGATCATCTCCTTGTACTTGTCAATGTTGATGCCTGCGTATCGGTGTGCCAGCAGTATCATGGAGCAGAACTCCAGAGATGTGTCCCACTGGTATTCCAGCCAGGCGTTGCGCTCGGTGCCCATGTCGTCTTCCTCCTTGTGCTTGCCGTACTCTGCGGGATTGGGCAGTCCAAAGTTCTCTATCTGTTCGGCGTATGAAGCTCCTTCGTGTCCCCAGTAGTACCTGGTGCGCGCGGTGGCGGCAGGAAGCATGCGCAGATAGGTGTCGAACTGTGCCTGCATCATGTCAAAGTCACCGCTCTTGAGCATGGGCCAATATACCAGTCGCTGGTTCTGTGCTGTCATGGTGCCTCCGCCCCAGCAACGGTAGTCGGGCGTGAAAGCGCGGGCCTTGTCCACATAAACAGGGTCGAAGGTGAACAGACCGCCGTTGAACTTGGTGGGCCACTTGCCGTAGGCGTTGCAGCCCAGCATATACCTGAACAGGTTGTAATTGCGTGTGATATCCGCCACTCGTTGCCGTTCTTCGGCGGTGCCCGAGGTACTCTCAATCACTATATAACTGCGCTGCCAGAACTCGTTCCACCATTGTGCACTGCGCTTGCGCGATGTTTTGGCGGGTACGGCAATGGTCTTCTCTTCGCCTTCGAACATGCTGAAAGTGACGGTCGATGACTTGATGCGCGAAGCCTTGAATTGCCATGCCCTATATGCTGTGGAGGCATATACGCCATCTGTGGTGCCTGTGAATTGGAATCCGGGTGCCTGCAGTGTGCCGCCGAAACGGAGTCCGCCGATGGGATCGGGAATCCGGTCTTTGATGGCATCCAGCTTTTCGCGCTCGATGGTAAAGTCATACACCGTCTTTTCCCTGTTCTGGTGTATCATGGTGAGACTGTTTCCCTGAGCCCATACCGAATCCTTATAGGTAGCACAATCTTTGGGCAATACCCATTTGTACGAACATTGCTGGCATTCTGCCTTGGTGATGGGAGTGTCCTTGTAGCGCCAGTTCTCATAACTCAGTACGGCTTCCACTGCCTTGTCTGATTGTAGTTGTGTATATACTACAGGTGACTGCACATCTACCCAGATGCGTACTTCGGTGCCTTTGCCTTTGACAAGCACAGAACCGTCGTACAGACAGAGTGTCTGACTGAAGTCACCGTTGCTGTCGTCGAAGGGTGAGGGCGAAAGATGCAGGCGCAGGCGTCCGGCTTTAAGTAGCGTGTTGTTCTCGTCAAACATGCCGCTGCGGGAGATATACATCATCAAGTCGCCATTCTCCACCCATACGTTCAACCCTACATCATGCCCTCCACAAGGCATGGATTCTGATGAGTTGTGGCTCTGTGAGGTCCATACGTAGTTTTCGGGGATATAGTGCGCCCCCTCTTTGGCATGCAGGGGGAGCAGGGTACACAACAGACCGGCAGCGACAAGCGCGCGCGTGACGATGCCGAGGGAAACAGTAGAAACGAAGTGTGAAAACAGTGCGCTTTTCATAGGAATACAGTTGTTTTTAAGGGTTTATTCTGACCAGTTGTCGGTACGGAATGAACTTACGGGGAGCCCGTCACAGAAAAGGTCGCCCTGTGCCCAGTCCTTGAACGCATAGCGCACGGCAACGGGGTGGGGCACTTCTTCGCATTTCACATACACCTTGCTGCGCTCTATCCATGCCTTGGCAGGGTGGAACACATGGTCGTCACCAGCCACCTCAAACAGGTCGCTCTTGTAACCGTTCTCGCCATAGATCCACATGCTGGCACGTTCAAAACTTACCACGGCGGTATCGCCCTTGAAGGTCACCTCCTTGTAGCGTGCGCTCTCTGACGTAATGCCCTGCACACCGTATGTCTTGTTGAGTGCCAGGAGTGCCAGTCTCAGACCTGCCAGATTCTTCTTGCGAGGATGGATGCCAAACTCCAGACCTGCATCCATCAGCACTGCCATGCCGCTGTTGCTGATCTTCTTTTCTGCCAGCATCTGCTGCTCGCGCAGAAAGGCGCTGTTGATGGTGTAGTTGATGAGTTTGTAGTCGTAGGGTGCAATCTGGCAATAATAGAACGGGAACTCACCTTGCTTCCATACGCTGCGCCAACCGTTCACCATGGATGCCATCATGTCGGCATAGGTGGCGTAGCGGGTCACGTTGTCCTCGCCCTGGTACCATATCGCACCGCGCATGGTGTAGCCCACCACGGGATGCAACATGCCGTTGAAAAGTACGGTAGGCGTGCGGTTCTTCGACTTGATATCAGCAGGTGATGCCGGAATCTTGGCATCGGGAAAGGCCTTCAGCCAGTCTGCCGTCATCCATGCCTCACAGGCAGAACCGCCCCATGCAGCCACAATGAGTCCTACAGGAACACCCAGAATCCGGCGAAGTTCCTTGCCGAAGTAATAGGCGGTGGCACTGAACTCGCGTACCGACGCCGGTTGTGCCTCCTGCCATTTTCCGCTCACGGTGTCAACGGGTGTAAATGTGCTGTTGCGCTTGATGGTGAACAGGCGGAGTTGCGGGTCGGTGGCATGAAGAATATCCTCTACGGCATTCTCGATGGGCTGGTTCTTAAAACCTTTCATCGGCATCTCCATATTGCTCTGTCCCGAACAGACCCATACCTCACCCATGAGGATGTTGCTCAATACAGTGCGCTCTCCATCGTTCAAGGTGATGCTGTGAGGACCGCCTGCCGCAGGGGTGCTCAGTGTAGCTGACCATTTGCCCTGGCTGTCACTCTTGGAGGTGTAGGTGCCCTTGCTCCACGATGTGGTTATCTTCACCACTGTGTTGGCAGTGGCGTAGCCCCAGATGTTGGCTTCACTGTTTTGCTGCATCACCATTCCGTTGGAGAATAGCTTGGAAAGGGTAACTTTGGCTTGTGTCGTGCCCATGGAAAAGAGGGCTGCACACAGTAACAATATCTTTTTCATGTGTCGGTTTTTTTATTTTGGTTCTTGTTGAAATATGCTTTGGTTGTCGTAATATTCATGGATGGGTAGCCTCATTGTGCCTGCCTCATTCTTACCGGACCAAGAAGGCCTGCGGGAAGCAGGTTCTTTTCTGCCCGGCGGTATTTGCCGTTGGTCCATATCCCCTCGAAAGGAGGTGTGCCGTTGTCGTTGCCCAACAGCGCATTTGCCCATGTGTTTACCACTTCGATGGTGAGGATATTCTTGCCCTTCTTAAGAGCCGATGTGATATCGGTCTCGTAGGGTGGCATCCACAGCGTGCCGCAATGCTGTCCGTTGACATAAACGGTGGCGATGTTTTCCACCTGTCCCAGCTGCAGCAAGGTACGTACATTCTTCTTCCCCTTATGGGTAAAGGTGGTGCGGTAGGTAGCATGTCCCGAATAGTATTTCACCTGGTTGTCGGGATGTGACGCCCAGTCAAAAAGCGTATCGCTTACCACCTCTTGACGGTTTTTCTCAAATGTTACCTGCCAGGGACCGTCCCATCGGGGTGCGTAGTCGTCGCCCCATGCAGCCGGTGCGTGAAGCAGCGAAGCAGGCATCTCTTCATCGCAAAGCACTACGAAGCATGACTGGTAAGGTTCCAACGAGAGGGAATCTCCCATTGCCTGTACCTCTCCGTTCATGGGATTTGCCGTGTAGCGATGTGCGTGCCTTGCCCTGAATACAGGTGCAAAGTGCTGCCTGTCAGCAGTCTGGTTGCTGATGAAATAGATGTCGGCATCTGTAGCGTTGCGGTGTGTATAGCCCACTCCCTTGGGCAGCACAATGTCTTTGCTGATGTGAAGGGCGGTGAGGTCAGTCTCTGTCCAGGGACTACGTATCACAGGGAGTCCCAAACGCTCCAGAGAGTCTATCTTATCCCAACAAGTCACGATACGGTCGGGATTCATCTTCCGTTCCATGGGTATCACCAGCGCGCTGTAGGCAGTGCCCCAAGGAGTCTTCAACCTGCCGTTTTCCACGCGGGACTTGTCCAGTACATCTCGGTTGAATGAGTCATAGGCATATCCCTGGAGAGGATTGACCCATGTGGTCGCTTTGGTCATATTGGCGGTATGGGTCACTCCCACAGGACTTACTTCCAAAGGTTGACCTACGTTTGCCAAACGCTGTTCCTCCTTGGCGATGTCTTCCGGATGGAACAGACCGGGCAATGTGGTGACTAACCGTTCGGGAAGAATAGACCTGCGCGGCATCTCGTCGCCTGTATATACGGCAAGGTCGGTCACCGGGGTTCCGTATTGCAGCAAGGCCTGGCAGCGCTTGATATAACCGTCAAAGGCTGTCATCTCTTTCCACCACGTGTTGTCACGCTGCAGGAAGGTACCTATGCCGTCGAGTGTCATGCCCGGTGCACGGTCGGTCCAGGGATTGTGTGTGTTTACATGGAACACAATGCTGTTGATGCCCATGCAATAGTTATGGTCAAGCAGGGGCTTGAGCATGGCGGGATGCTCGTCCCAAGTGCCTCTTACTTCCGTAAATCCTTCTGCCTGAATGATGTTCTTGCCGTAAATATGGGCGCCGCTGATGGCATCAAGCATATCGTTGGGCTTGTCGTGTGTAGGACTGTTGAGCCAGAATTCTCCCATGGGGTAATCTACGTGGCGGTAGTGCATCAGTCCGTCGCTCACCATGGTGGGGGCCACGCTCTCGGCAGAGAACTGGCAACCGTATTTCCTTCCCAAAAGCCTTACTTCGGTGAAGAAGATGTCGTTGATGAGTTCGGCAATGGTGGTGCGTATGTCCCGCAACACTTTCTCGGTGGATTGCGAGGAAGAAATGGGGACACCGGCATATACTGGCAACCATGACTTCAGACTATAGCCGCGACGCAACTCAAACTCGCGTGCAAAATTGCTGCTCCAGTTCTGGCATCCGCACTCCCAGCTATCTACATGTACCCTGGTGAGCACGCGCTTTGCCTGGTCAGCGGGCGCATGCTTGTAGATGCTGGCAAACCAGTTGCTGAACTGCTTGTTGATAGCGTTCTTGGAGAACTTGTCGCACTCCAGTCCCTTACCGCCGCCTCCTGTGGCATTGGTGTGGCCTGTAGAGGTGTGTCCCATGCGAAGCAGATGCCATTTACCTTTGGGCAGCCGGATGCTTACCTCGCCTGTTTGCGATGCCTCGAACAATTGCTTGCTCAGGTCTATGATCTCTTCCTGTGCCACACAGTCGGCATTATCTATGTCAAAAGCCTTTGCCACACGCCATACGGCACCCGATTTTCCCTCGTAACAGTCGGTCACTGGTTCTGAACCAAGAACGATGTTCCCCACTTTCAGGTTGGGTTTCCATTTGGCGGCATCCATGTCTTCCGAACCCGGGTCGCTTCCCACGGGAGTCCAGTGGAACTTGAAATATTTTCCTGTAGTGGCAGGGACGGCGTATGTGTTGTAGGCATCCGTATTCTGCCACCCTGAGCGTGGCGGAGCAAGTTCACGCACAAAGCGGTAATCCTTGCCGTTGTCTGACACGTAAATCTTAAACCTGTGTGCCTGGTAGTTGTTGCCGCCGGTAACAATCTTTACGCTGCGCAGGGTGAATGGTTCGTCGTAGGAGAATACGATGTCGCAGGGCGTGGAGGAGCGGAACGGGAACTCTACCGAAGGTTTAGGTGTGCGCCTGTCCATGTACTTGGCAGGATAGGCATACAAGCCGATGTCTTCGTAATAGTTCTGGAATGCCTGGGGCTGAGGCAAACGGCAATGCAGCTTGCCGCCATCTACGATGGTGTCGCTCCACACCACTTTCTGCATCGACTCCTCGGGACGGATCCACGGACCTCCGCCCAATGCAAAACCATCGGAGAAGTGGATGCCCATCTGCAGATGCAGGCTGTCGGCTACATGAAATACGGTGCTCATGCGTTTCCACCATTCAGGAGACAACTGTCGCGCTGTTCCCTGGTATTGTGCTCCGTCGGCAGTGTCCTTGATAGGCATCAGATAGAAACCGGCAATACCGGCATCGTGCATGGCCTGAAGGTCCAGTCTGATGGCCTCATCGGTGACGCATCCGTACATCCAATACCAGAAAGTCCAGGGGCTGGCTGTTGTGGGAGGAGCTGAAAAATGCCTGTACCATTGGGGCGCTAAGGACTGTTCACCCTGTTGTGCCATACCTTGTACACTTGTCAGCAGCGCGAGTGCGCTTATCATCCATATTCTCTTCATCGTCTTGTCTCAAAGGGTAATATCTCTATTCAAAATGCAACATCACTTGTCCGCTGCGCTCTCCATGTGCCCATACTGCCTGGGCTGACGGACCGTTGAGGTCGGTGGTGTTTACCTTATTGCGCACGGCGGGAATGACCTGCAACAGACTGATGCCTGTCTCGGGAAGGGTGTAGAGCAACCTGTCACGACCGTCTCGAGGCTGATATACACCTACGTATTCGGTGTCGTTGCCAGGCACCATGCTGATGGTTCCTGTGGAAGTAGTGAGCTTCATCCACTGCACACCGGCAAAGTAGCCCTTGAATTCAGGATATTCGAAGCTCTCGCCTGGAATGGGGTCGTTGTAGTCAGTCTGCCAGATACCCAGTTGTGGTCCGTGCAGACGGTTTTTCCACACACGGTAGGGACCCATGCCCAGCCATTGCTTCTGTTTCACCTCTTTCTCGGGCAGGTCGAAGTTGATGCCCATCATATCTACTACACCGTTGAAAAGGTAGGTGTATGCCAGTCGTACCGTACCGTTGGGAGCAATGTGCCATTCAGCCTTTTGCAGTGAGCCCAGCTTGTAGAGTGCTGTGACCACCAGCGTATCGTTTTCTCCGTCGCTCACGGTCAGTCTGTCGAACTTACCTTGGTCTTCGTAGGCGGTGTAGGTGGTCTTCTTCTTCTCTGCTTCAGGGTCATCATGGTTGTAGAACTGGTCGAAAGAGCGGTCGCTGCGGCGATAGGCAAAGAATGTGGGACCGTTGCCGAAATGATAGTCGCCCTTGCCGGTCTTGACGGTCTGAAGTCTTCCGTTCTCGGTGTTGAAAACGAAGGTGGTCTGGTGGGCGGTCACCACACCATTGTCGTATGTGGGGCGTGACTTGCGCATCCTGTCCTCTTTCTGCATCAGGATATCTTCAGCGGTGTCCTTCATCTTGAACACCCAAGTGAATATCTCCATGCCGGTGTAGTCGGTGGCTTTTACTGTCATTGCCTCTGCATCCATGGGGGCGGCTCCTATCTCTATTTCGCCTTTTTCACCAGGTGCCACGTTGAGTCCGTTCACTACTTTGTTCTTGATGGTATGTGCCTGACCATTGCTGTATTTCACGAAGCTGATGTCAAAATGCACGTCTTTCAGTGACAGGAAATCATATCTGTTTTCCACGATGATGTTGCCTCCCTCAAAGCCGCAACAAGGATAGGTCTGGGAGCATCCGCCATCATCCAGCAACAGGCGTTCGTTCTGTCCGCCCAGTGTCACCTGTACAGGGCTCCATATCTGTTTTACGGTATAGTAGCTGCCCTCTTTCTCGTGATGAGGTCCCACAATGCCGTCAGCACCGTAGTTGCCTACGTTGTCTATCATACCGTTCAGGTCGGTACGCACCACACCTTCATCGGCATAAGCCCAGATGAAACCGCCTGCACAGCGGGGCCATGCACGCATCAGTTGCCAATAGTCATACAATCCGGCTCCAGCTCCGCCATCATAAAGGGCATGGAGGAACTCCGTAGGCATGAATATTTGCGGGCGGCGCATGTGCTCCTCACTCTCGCCGTATGAGCGGTAGTGCATCGTCTCATATCCTCCGAAGTTGCCCTGAGGATGCAGCACGGGGCGTTTCTGTATGTCCCAAAGATGGAATTCTCCGTTCAGTTCATCGTTCCATCCCTTCTCGTTGCCGTTGCTCCACCAGATGATACAGGGATGATTGACATCGCGTGTCACCATTTCCTTGATGAGTTTCTGACCGTTGATGGTTTCGTGGTGGCCGTGCCAGCCGCTCAACTCATCCATCACATAGAGTCCCAGACTATCGCAGGCATCATAAAACTCCGGATCGGCAGGGTAGTGCGACAGGCGCACGGCATTCATGTTCATGCTCTTGATGAGTTGCACGTCGGCAATATTGAGGGTCTTGTTGAGTGTACGACCGGTTTCCGGCCAGAAGCTGTGACGGTTGACACCACGGATATTCACTTTCTTGCCGTTGATATACAAACCGTCGCTCTCGCGTGTCTCGACGGTGCGGAAACCGAACTTGTCTTTCTCTATATGTACGGTCTTTCCGTTCTTGTCTATCAGCGTGAACTCTACGGCATAGCGATGGGGAGTCTCTGCTGTCCACAGTCTCGGAGACTTGACTTGGAACGAGACATCTGCATGGTCAGAACCATGGCGCACCTCACAAACATCTTCTGCCACTTTTTTACCTTGCAGGTCACTGATGACCGTGCGTATCTTGGCTCCTTCCAGTACGCGGTTGATGAGCACATAGGCGTTGAAACTGCCGTCGGCTTTGGCATCGATGGCTGTCCGCTCAATGTTGAATGCCGGTTTGCTGACGATGAAAACCGGACGGAAGATGCCTCCAAAGTTCCAGTAGTCGGCGCGGCGTTCCGAAAGGTTTACGCCGGCATTGCTGCTTTCCTTGCTTACGGTCACTTCCAGCAGATTCTTCTTGTCGCCAAAGAACACGCGGTCTGACACGTCATAGATGAAGCGGTAGAAAGCGCCCTGGTGCATGGAACCTGCCTTGCGCTTGTTGATCTTTACCTCTGTATCGGTCATGGATGCTTCAAATACCAGGTCAATGTGCCTGTTCTCCCACTCCTTAGGCAGGGTAAACTCGTATTTGTAAAGACCTTTTTCATCGGCAATGCCATCGGGGAAAGCCTTGCCGTAAAACTTCATGCCATACTGATAGGTTCCGAAACCCTGCAACTCCCAGCAGGAAGGTACACCTATCTTTGTCCATTTTCCGGAATTGTTGCCACCGGTACACTGGAAATCCCATTGCACCATGTTATCGCTACCGGTGCCACTCAGATATTGACGATGGGTGAATACATCGTTTTGTGCCACTGTTGCCATGCCGGCAAATAGCAGGGCAAGGACAGAACTGAACAGTCTTTTCATAGTTTATCGTATTTCAAATAGAGATTATTTTTTTCTGAATTGAAGATGCAGGCTATAGGGCTGCTGTTTCAAGGAATAGCGCATCAGTACACCAGGACCGCAACTGCTGTTGCCCAGTCCCATCACCACCGCATTGAGGTGCAGGTAGGTGTAGGGCTCTGCTTCCAGGTCACAGTCATGTTTCACGGTGCATAACTGTCGGGTCGAGTAGGGCAGTGCAGAGAATGAGAACGGCTCGTCTGCGCCATTGGTGATGGTCCATCCTCTTCCCTTGTTGTCGGTGAGTTGCAACATGGCAGTCTTTTCGTGGTTGCCGCTCATCTGCGGACGTGGATAGTGTACATATTGCTGTTCTACTGTACTGCTCCACAAGCCAATGGAAGCGGCTTCCTGTCTGTCAGGATAATTGTCATCGGGACCCATGCCATAATACTGCAGACGACTGTAGGTAGCAGGCAAGGTCAGGGTGATGCCTGCGCAGGGTAGTGGTGGCAGTTCTCCCTCTGGAGAAAACGACACATGAAGGTCCACATTCCCTTCGCTGTCCATCGTGTATTGATAGTTGGTGCAGATGCGACCTTTCAGATATTTGTTGACCACAGTGGCTGATACGGTCACTGTTCCGTCTTCGTTGGTGACTGCCTTGGGGGCAATAACAGTCTCAATGGACGGCTTGTCCAACAGGTTGTTGCTCCAATCCTTTGCCATCCAGTTGCCAAATCCACGGTCATTGTCTGTCGGTGCATGATAGAAGCGTGGCTGTATCTGCTCTATCCATGCCAGAGCAGTCTTTTCATCAGCTTTTTTCCCTTTCTTTAACGGCTGTGCCTTGAATGCGGTGGCAAGCGCGTTGTGCAGGGCAAACTGCTTGCTGCATACCACATGCCCTTGTGATGCCCAAGGCATTTCCTCGCGCAATATCAGTGAAACATTGAGCCGTACGTCGGTATCGGTTTCCTTTTGGATATGTGCCACCGCTTTTTGCAGTGCTGATGCTCCTTGGGCATCGATGGAGTAGAGTGCATAGCCCTGCGCATCTGTAGAGGATTTTTCTGCCATCATCGCCTCTCCACGTGCTACTGTCTTGCCGTTACGGATAATGTTCCATGCAATTTTATACCGGTCGTTGCAAGCAAGCTCGTCCAGTTTCTTGATATACAGGGCCTCCTCCTTCCAGATGGCTTGGAATGGGGAATACACTTGTTTCACCTCTTCGTATTTTGGAGTTGTCTGCCTGTCTGAGGTTACGATGCCTTTGACGCAGAATGCGCCAAGGTTGGGCACATCATTAAAGTCGCCTCCATAGGCTACCATGGTTTTTCCGTCATCGCGCTTTTTGAAGATGCCCTCGTCTGCCCATTCCCATATAAAGCCACCCAACATGCGCGGGTTACTGTAAATCTCATCCCAATACTCCTTGAAATTGCCCAGGGCATTACCCATGGCATGGGCATATTCGCTGGTGAGCACGGGTCTGTTGTCGTTCTTCTTCTCCGCTATTTCCAACAGTCTTTCCCAACGGGCATTTTCGGGGCGTTCCATATTGCCGTCTTTCACCCCTGGGTTGAGATATTCCTGTTTGACACGGGGGTAAAACCTGCTGATGACATCCACTGTGGCAGGATCCTTGCTGTCTGGTCCTTGTGCCCCTTCGTAGTGAATGAATCTGGTGGGATCATATTCTTTGAGCCATGCTCCTGTGGCGGCAAAGTTAGGTCCCCATCCTGATTCGTTGCCCAATGACCAGAAAATGACACAGGCATGGTTTCTGTCGCGTACAGCCATGCGCTGGGTACGGTCGATGAAGGCTGCCGCCCATGATGCTTCGCTTGCCAGTTTGCCGCGCAGTCCGTGTTCCTCTATGTCTGCCTCGTCCATGACATAGATGCCATATTCATCGCACAGCTCATACCATCTGCTGCAGTTGGGATAATGGCAGGTGCGCACCGCATTGATGTTCCCCTGCTTCATCAGTCTGATGTCTTTTATCATCTGCTCTTCTGTGGTTACCTTGCCGGTCAAGGGGTCCATCTCATGCCTGTTCACGCCACGCAACCTTACCTGCTTGCCGTTCACGAGGAATCTGCCATCGGCAATTTCCAGTTTGCGGAATCCAATCTTTATCTCTACCCTTTCGATAACTTGCCGGGCAGTGTCTTTCAGTGCCACCTTGAGTGTATATAGATAAGGTGTTTCTGCACTCCATTTCTTGGGATTCTTGATGTCTGCTTTCATCCAGCCGTAAGGGGCATATCCTCGTTGCGGGTTACGCTCGTTCATAATCTTACCCTTGTTGTCCAAGTTCAGCATGGTAGCTGCGTCTTGCTTGAGCACCTTGTCGAGTACCGCTTTCCCTTCGGCATCATAGAGCATTGCTTCAACGGTGTAGCCCTCGCCGCGCTGACCTTCAATCACCGACAGATGAGGGTCAACCACCAGCGTGGCATCCTGATACGCATCGTCCAACAGGGTGCGTACACCCAAATCATCGATTCTGATAGGTGGCGTGGCATACAGATAGATGCTGCGGTGAATGCCTGCAATGCGCCACATGTCCTGGTCTTCCAGATAACTGCCGTCAGAGTATTTCATCACCTTCAGTGCTATCAGGTTGCTTCCCTTGCGCAGATAAGGAGTGAGTCTGAATTCTGCCGGTTCCATGCTGCCTTGGGAGTAGCCCACCTTCTGTCCGTTGACATATACATAAAAGGCACTTGCCACCGAACCGAAGTGGATATAGACCTCCTGTCCTTCCCATCCGGCAGGAAGTTCAAAAGTCTTACGATAGCATCCTGTAGGATTTCTTTCCGTATAGGCGGTGTATTTCTTTTTGGGCTCCTTCATTACAAACGGAGGCTGTATCTTGAAGGTATAGCCTGAACTGCTGTAGATGGGTGTGCCATAGCCGTTCATCTCCCAGTCGCCGGGAACGGCAATATGGTCCCAACCGCTGTCATCATGCCCTTCCTTATAGAAGTCAGCAGGCTGGGCATCGGGTGTGACAGTCCAATGGAAACGCCAAGTGCCGTCAAGTGAAAGTGTCCTGTCGCCAGGCCGGTCCAGATAGGGAGTGTAGGATGCCCGTGCCGGCAACCTGTTTTGCGACAACATGTATTGGTTCTCCCAGTCATGCTGTACTTCTCCTTTGACGTGACAAAAGACTGCCAAAAGAAGCGCCAGACAGGCAAGGGGCTTTTTCCATGTCATCCAGGTCGCTTGATTCTGATGAGGTATGTGTGTCCGTTCTTTCATGTCTTTCAGTCTTTTTGAGGTTATTCAATGGTCAGTTTTTCAAACAGCATCTTGTCGATGCCTTCTCCTTCAATTGTAACGATGTAACTGCCTGCATTGGTCTGCGAACCAGTTGTGATACTGGTGTTACGACGCTTGGTCTTCTTTTCCGGAGTCTTCACGAAAGTAATGTCATCCTCCTTATATACTACACCGTTGAGGTCCGTGATTTTCACCCGTAGGATTCTTTCCTTTTCAGGATTGTAATAGCGGAAACGTAGGGCATACACCTTTGCCACACCCACGTTGTAATTGAAGGTGAGCACGCCTTGTTTCAGAACGCCCTCGGCGGTGATAGAGCTGTTGGTCTTCGGGGGAAGCAGACTGTCCGGGGTGTGCACTAGGATATCCTTGTCGAAATTCTTCCACATGTTCTTGATCACAGGGTATGTGATACTCATATCCGTGGGTTGCTTGGATGCGATGGCAATGGCTGCTATGATGGCCTGCGCTGCATTGATTCTGGGGAAGTCAATCTTGATATCACCCCCTTTGTGCTGTATCTCTATGATGCGCTTATAGGGCTTTCCGTAACGTGCCTGTGCCCAGATGTCGAGATCCTTGATGACAATACTGTCGTTGACTGCCACGTCAAACAGACGGACGCCTTCATAATCTGTGTTTTCACTGCCGCCTCGTCCAAACCACGGTTCGATAAAGTACAACTCGATACGGTAGGTTCCCGGAACGGCCTTGAAATGATAGGAAAGCAGGTGACGTCCGAAACGCGAGGTACGGAAGAGGGGTGACACCGGCAGGGTGTTGTCTGTAGTCTGACTTGCTTGGTAGGGATTGGTCGCTTCTGGAAACTTGCTGCCCCATGAGGAAGACCAGGTAGTGTTGTCTTGTTGCCAGTTGGTTCCGTAAGCATCGGTATATTCATCGCCTCCGCAGTTGATGTTGTAGAGATAATGCCAATCCTCTGCCGGACGGAGTATGCTTTCGTCCCATCCTCTGAAAGAGGGGAGTGCCAATTTGTCGGTGGCAGCGGACTTGCCTTGGTGTAGCGCTGTGGCTGTTACCATATCGCCTTGCAGAGGAATGTTTTTCCATACAAAGCATGTGGAGTGTTGGGGCTTGTTGAGTGTACTGCTCCAGGAACCGCACGACAGGGTTACCTGTCCGCAGTTGCTATATACGCGGATGCTGTCACTGCTGAGGTGGGGCACGATATATACCATGGGCTCCTGGTCTGCAGAAATGTAGTGAGACTTGTACATATAGTAAGCATCCACAGGCTGTTCCCATGCGGTAAGTATTCCCTTGTGGTTGAACGGACCCACCTTGTCGATACGGCGAAGTCCTTCTTCGGGCTGTCTTCTTCCGGGGTTGTCATGGCTTTGCAGTATCCATTGGAAATGTCCGCAGACGCTGTCCTTGGCCTCTTCCGCCAGTACTACCTTGCGCTCCAGAATGTCGCACATCTTTTCTTCGGTATATCGTTCGCCGGTGTGGTTGCCCAATGTGCGCCATGCACCGTATTCACCGTTGAGCAACTGCTCGTCGGTGCTCAACTCCTTGCCGTAGTTTTCTATGTTTCCGCCATAGGTGCCGCTCCAATTCTGTACCACGTTCCAGTCGGTTCCTTCACCGCCGTTGCAGGTGGTAACCAGTCGCATGGTGCCACAGGTAGGATCCATTTCCCGGATGATATCTGTACATTCTGCAGCAAACTCCTTCGGCAGTGTACTCTCGTTTTGCAGTCCCCATAGAATGATAGAGGGCGAGTTGCGGCGCTCCTTCACCCATTGGATGAGATGACGCTTGAAACTTTCACGGAACTGTGGCGTATCGTACCAAATATGGGCAGAGAATTGCGGCCACCACAAGATGCCTTCACGGTCTATTAGTTCCTGGTACAGCAGATTGTGTGGCTGATGGGCATCCCTGAAGGCATTGAAACCTGCATCTTTCACTTCCTTGATTCTTGCCTCAATCTGGGCTGGGGTGAAGGCATGACTCTGTCCGAACTGATGCTCGTACTCGCAAACACCGTTGATAAACACTGGTTTGCCGTTCAAGAAGAAACGCTTGTCGCCATCATTTCTTGTCAGAGGCCACGAACAGGTCTTCACGCCAAAGGGGGTCAACAGGTCGTCGGTAGCTTTGCCGTTTCGCTTGATGATAGTGTTCAGCTTGTACAGATAGGGCTTTTCAGGGCTCCATCGTTTGGCGTCCTTGATGGCGGTCGCCTGTTTGATTACACGTGTTTCTTGTGGTGCCAAGCTAATTTCTTCGGTGAGTCGGTATATCTGCTTACCGCCGCTTTCGCATATTTTGCTAATCAGACTGATGTTAGCTACCTCGTCGCTGTAGTTCTTCACCTCTGTTTCTATGTAGATGCTATCGGCTGCCGCTGTGTTCCATACGTGTACACCAAAGGGTTCTATCCTTACCTTGTCAGTCACTTCAAATACTACAGGACGGTAGATGCCAAAGGGTTGGGAGCCTTCGCTGAATCCCCATTCGGAACTACATCCGCCACAAACCCAGGGCATGTCGGTGATGCCTTGCGGATGGGAAACTCTTACCTCCAATTGGTTGTCTGCTCCTCGACACACTTCTTTGGTGATGTCAATGGTCTCCGTGGTGCGACCGATGTCATATTTCCCGAGATGCTTGCCGTTGAGCAACACTTCGGCGTATGTTCCCACTCCCTCAAAGCGCAGGAAGTATTCCTTGTCCTTCAAGTCGGGGGCGTGGAATGTCTTTTTGAACACCGCCCTGCCGTGCAGGTTTCCGTGTTCCTTTTGCAGTGCGCCATAGTAGTCGTCCAGGTTAAAGGGAATGTCTTTTGTAATGACATTCTTGTTGTGCTCTATCTGCCAGTTGTCGTTGAGCGATGCCACATACCTCTTTCCTGTGGGGTCGGGGGTAGGGAAGTTCACCTCACTCTTTCCCAAGGGAACACTTGTGGCTACGGCAATGCCACGTTGTCCTGCATTATTCACCGCACAATAGAAATGATATACTATTCCATTGTGCTTGACTACATAACTCTTGTGCGCGAACATCTCGTCGTAAGGCTTGGAAGGAATGATCAGGTCCTCACCCTCCCAGTCATACCAGTGAATCATGTCACGGCTCACGGCAAAAGTGTTGTAGGCATTGTATTCCCTAGTGGGATTGAAAGCGGAGAAATAGAACATGACATACAGGCTGCCCATCTTGACTATCTGGGCATCACCGGTGATGGTGCCATCAGTATCGTGCGCAAAGATAGGATTACCCTTGTATCGCTTCCATGTCTTCATGTCGTTGGAGAAGGCAACTCCAATACGCTCTCCCTTGGGATGGGTGTCGTCTTTGCCTCCCGCATTGTAATACATCATAAACGGATAGCCAAAGAGTTTTTTGTCCACCTGATACACTGTGCTTTTGTATTGGGTCATCCGTTCCCACCACTGGGCACTCTTTTCGTCATAGGTCATAATGGGCTTGTCGTAGGTATCCCATTGATGGGCTGTTGTCACATCTCCTGCGGTAGATGCCAGTCCGATGCTGAGAGGAGCATTGACTGCCTCATAGCCCGTACCAGGTCCGCCGATATAGGTCATCCAGCAGCGGTTCTTGTATTTGCCGATGTGGTAGGTTCCCCCCCATTCGTAGTCGATGAGTGCTGGAAAACCGCCGCGCTGGTTTACATCCCATCCGCTGTCGGCAAATGCGAGGATGCGGCCCAATGTGGTCCAATGCAACAGGTCGTCACTTTGGGCTATCCATGTTTCGTAGCCACGTCCGTCTGTCCCACCTGCCCCATTGTAGCATACGTAGGTCATATACCACCGGTCGCCTTCTCTGAATACGGTGGGGCAATCAAACTTCCTGTTGTTGCTTTGGGGAGCCACCACAAGTCCGAACTTATAGGGAGTACGAACCTCTTCATAGATGCGTTGCATTTCTTTCTGAGACACACGTTGCTGGGTAGCGACAGCTTTTTTCTTTCCGCTTCTCTTTTGCTGACCCATGGCTGTCTGAAAGCACAGCAACAGGGCAAAAAACAATATCAGTTTTCGAGTCATACGATTATGGTGGGCCTATTAACAACACCCCATTTTAGTTAAACCATCAGTGGAATACGCCGTATCCACTTTATTTCATAAACAGCCAGTCCACTTCATTGCTTGCACCGTTGAGGCCGGCATCTCTTGTATTCATCTTGGTCTGGGTGAATCCTGCTACCATGATGATGCCTTTAGGCAAGTTCAGGGTATGCTTGCCTGCCTTCATGTTATAGGTATGAATGTTGGCGATGGGCATTCCTGTCATGCTGATGGCATTGCTTATCAAGGGTTCTGCCTGTCCGTATTCGTTGCCGGTGGCATCGATTTCCAGTTTGGGCGCTTTGGCAAACTTGTTCTGGTCATCCACAAAGAAGCCTACAAGTACGGTAACCGGTTGGTCGCATTCAAACTCGATGGTGGCTCCCTTGATGCGTGTGGTGTCGCGGTTCAGCACCAAAGCCTTCATTTCGGTCAGTTCTGCAGCTATGGAGTCAATGGCTTCATCGCGGTTCTCAAACAGTCTGACACCCTTTTCCATCTTCACCATGGGATAGTTGCTGAGCAGTCGCACGTTGGCATTCGTTGCCACAGGGTTCTTGACTTTCTCCGTATCTCCGGAGTCGGGTGTGGTGAGCCGCTTGATATGCGCTTGCAGGCATTCCAACTCTTCCTCGTAAACAGGCATCATCTCCTCCCACGTCTTGAAATGACCGTCGTCGCCTCCGATGGGTATTCGGCGCTGTGCCGTCTGCATGCTGTTGGCATAAAGGTAGGTGTCTTGTGTATGCTCTACCAGTTGGCAATAGTATTCGTTGCTTTTCTGCAACAGAGGCACTGCCTTTTCCAAGTATGCAATCTCATGGCTCCATTTGTAGTTGAGCACCTGTTGTGCTGCCAATACCTTGTATTTGAATGAATAGGCAAAGTCACGGTAGCACTGCATATCGTTAGCCAATCGGGCATACTCTTCCTTGTTCTTGGTGATTTTACCGCTCAGTCCGTTCAATGCTTCAACTGCCTTGTCACCATGTTTTATACATTGCTCCACAATATCTAAGGGGAGTTCACCGTTGTGCTTCTCGCCCTTCCATTCCTTTTCAACATACTCAATCAGTTTTTCTCCGGCGGGTCCGCAGCTCTCGTAGAAACCAGGATAGATGGTGTATTTATAAGGATTGACCAACTGGCTGATTTTCATACCCAACAGCAGGCATTGGCGGTTTCCTTCGGTGATACCAAAGCGGCGTAGCAACTTTGGCGCAATCTCTCCGCTCTCGTCGAGGGCATTGATAATTTGACGGGCGGTCTGCTCATCGGTTCCATATTCTTGTGCCACCACTTTCTGCCAGTAAGCCTGGTCATCGGCAGGTTCGTTCTTCCATGCGTAACGACCCCATACGGCATACCACATCTTGTCACGGTCAATTTGCAGTTGTCGCTGACCGTTTGGCAGTTTGTCTGCTGTGTAAGGCCAGTCCCAATAACTGGCTTGTGGATACAGATGAAGTCCCTTGGCATGGTGCACATTGTGCATGGCGTTCATCGTCTTTTTCACAAAGGCGGGCGATGACCAACGCCATGGCTCCAGATTGGCAAGGATATGTACATTCTCAATATGGATGGGGGCTGCTGCCGCCAGTTGCTGATGGGTCTCTCCCCAGGGTCCTCCAGGCTGGTAGGTAGTGAGCGATTCGCCTGTGTACTTGCTCATGGTGTAGATATTCTTGTACAGGGGCAATGCCTCGTGCAGCACTCTCGGACCATCAGTATCGTGAGAGCGCAGGATGATAGGGGGCTCGTCTTGTCTGCCAGAGGCTTTCAGTCCGTCTCTGATACCTGGGATGATGGTTTCATTCATCCATTTCACATCATCATCAATGGTTGCCATAGCTTCTCCCAGACATACCAAGAAACCCACGTTAGGATATTTCTCTACAAAGGCGGCGATACTCTTGCGTGTATAGTCGCTGATAAGAGGGGTGATGGGTCGGTTCCTGTCCTGTGTACTGATACCGTAATGGTCGGCAAAGGGCTTTGAAACCAGTATGTTGTAGAACATTTGGATAACCTTCATACCCCTGCGTCCGGCCTCCGTGGTAAGGAAGGTAAACATCTCCTGGTTCTTGTCCATCGTGGCATCATCCACTTCAGTGGCAAAGGGATACTCCTTCAGTTTTACCAACGATGCAAAGGGATGTCCGTTCCACAGATACACACTGTTCATGTTGTTTTCTGCCAGCAGATCCAAGTATTTTATCCAAAGGTCCTTGTCATAGAACCAGGGAAAGTTCTCTGGGGTGTATGGGTACTCATACACTTTATGTCCGGGAAGATAAACTGTCTTTTGCAGTCCCACGCAGGCACCTCTCATCAGCATCTCAGGAGCTTCTTGGATAGGTTCTTGCAGGTCAATATTACCATACTGCAGATAGTAGTTTGCCAATCGGTTGGCACCATAGATAGCACCCGATGCGTCATTACCTATAATGTGTATTGTCTTGCCTTTCCTTTTTATGCTGAATCCTTCGGCGGCAAGTGTCTTGTCGTCGGATATGCTGATGTTGATTTTCCATCCTTTAGGAAGCTCTCCCAGCTTTTTTTCAAGCACCTGGGCTGCATATTCAGTTTGTGGTACACTGTGTTTTTTGTTTACAGCTATCTTGACTTTTTCCTTTGGAATGTCTTGGGCGGCTCTTGCTTCCATACTGAGGCTTATTGCCACCATTGAACTAAGAATTAAATGTATCAGTTTCATAGTAATCAGATTTTTCTATTGGTTTGTTTCCCTTCTTGGCCTATTTCGTAATGCCTGCATTTGCCTTGATGCTGTCAGCAACCTGTGGTCCGTTGTTCTCCCAGATATTGCAGGGACCATTGGCATTTTTCAGGTATTTGTCAGTAGGTGTCCAGTTGTTTCTAACGGTAATGCACGAAGACCCCTCATCGGTATAAAGGTAAAACCAGTGGTTGGGATCGTGGGCATAAGGGGGATTGTAGATGTCTCTCACCACATTGTTCTGAATAAAACTGTGTGGCTGAGCCCCCAGCGTGTAGATACCTGCCGTATCGTACATGTGTTTGGCATAATGGTGTATCAGGTTACCGTCCACCAGGTTGTTTGCCATGGCGCATGGCTGTTGGTTCCAGCCCCATCCCATGCTGATACCGGTATAGGATACCTCGCTTATCTCGTTGTGACAGATTTTGATATCCCTCACATAACCTGCTGCAATGCCTACGCATCCCCAGTCCTCGTTGGTGACATCGGTAATAAGGTTGTTGGTGATGGACAGTGCTGTGCATACGATGCTCATGTCTTTTGGCATGTAAGGCAGATGGGCTTCGTGCGCCTCACCTCCAAAACTGCCTGCCACGATACCATTGCCACCGATATCGGTAAAGGTACAGCGGTCAATGCTGCCTCCCTTCGTGTATAGATGGTAATCCACGCCAGTGGATGCCAGATGCTCGAATCTGCACTGCTTGAAATGTATGTCATCGGCAGCGTTCACTACCACGGCAGCGGAGGGGCGTCCTACCCATCCTTGGTTGTCCAGCTTGTGGTCGCCGTTAGGGCGTATCATCTTGGGACGCAGTTTGTATGCCTCGGTCATGTACATGCCTGCCTGCAGGGGGGCATGACCACTGACAGAAGGGCGCATCCATGTGGTATAGGCAAAGGTGATACCCTCAAAGGTGATGCCTTCTGCCCTGTTTTCAGGAGTGCCTTCCACTTTCATCAGTGTCTCTAATCCGGGTACCGTCACCTCGGCTGTAGCCATGTTTTCACCCTTGCGGGGCATATAGTACACCTTGCCGGCACGCTGGTCCAGATACCATTCGCCTTCCTGGTCAAGCAGCTCCTTGGCGTTAGTGATATAGAAGGCGGAGTTATGTCCGTCACTGGTCACCATGGGCGACGGCCATGGATGCTTGAAGTGTACATGACTTTCCGGCTGATGGAAGGTGACGGCTGCACTATCACCCATCATCCGTACATCCTTGATGCGCAGGTTTGCCACACACCACATTTCATGGAGCACCATTTCAGCATATTTTGCCCCTGCAATCTTCTTCACGGCGGCGGCAGGTACATAGAGCGTTTCCTTGGCTTTGTCCATGCTCAGTATGCGGTACATATCGTCAAACTGCTTCACGTCTCTTGCCCTGACAGCTTTCTTTCCATTGACCCACAACTGACGGAACTCCAGAGGCCTGCCATTGAACTCGGGCATGTCAGCCACATACAGTCTGCCCTGCTTGCGCCAACCGGTAACAGCCACACCGCCGCTCACCGTAACATCACCTTGTGCCACCATGCTGATACCGCTGTCTTCTGCTCTCACAATGATGGGTTGGCAGAGGTGATATACTCCCTCGGAAAGCACAATCCTGATATTTCCGGTGCCGTTCAGCCGTTTTTCTTCCCGTGCCTGTTGTAGCGCACTCTCAATGGCAAAGTCACCGGGTTTGACGATGATGTCAGATGCAAAGG
>CALZXH010000021.1 GCA_945830055.1 uncultured Prevotella sp. | reverse complement strand
GCCAAAGAAATTTCTCCCGGCTGGGGATTATTGCCTCCGCCCACCAAGGCAACAGGCGAGATAGTATGATGGGGAGAACGGAAGGGGCGCTGGGTGATGAGTGAGGTATTCTTGCTCAACTTGCCCGCCACGCTGTGTATCTGCGTTGTCTCCAGACTCTCTGACAAAGTGAGTGGTGGCAGGATGGAAGGGATGCGCTTTGCCATCATCGACTTGCCACTACCCGGAGGACCTATCATAATCAGGTTATGACCACCGGCGGCTGCCACCTCTATGGCACGCTTCACATTCTCCTGTCCGCGCACATCAGCAAAGTCGTTATCAAAATGCACTTGCTGCTCGTAAAACTCCTTGCGAGTATCATTGACGGTAGGCTGATAGGTTCCCTCACCGTTGAGGAACCTCACCACATCTGCCAACGAGTCCATACCATACACATCGATGTTGTTGACCACAGCAGCCTCACGGAGATTCTGCTCGGGTACAATAAGCGCCTTGAACTTCTCTGCCCGCGCCTTGATAGCCACTGGCAGTATGCCACGCACCGGCTGCAATCTGCCGTCGAGACCCAATTCTCCAATCATCATGATTCGGTGCAGGTCAGCACAACGTACCTTGTCATTTGCCGCCAGTATAGCCACTGCGATGGGCAGGTCATAACCCGTTCCCTCCTTGCGGATATCGGCAGGTGCCATATTCACCGTAATATCCATCATGGGGAATTTGAAACCGGAATTATCTAAAGCCGCTACAATACGGTCCTTGCTCTCTTTCACCGACGTATCTCCCAATCCGGACAGATGGAACTGTATGCCTCTTGCGAAACATACCTCCACAGAAACGGTTGTGGCCTCCAGTCCCTGCATAGCGGCAGTAAAGGTACGTGAAATCATATTCCAATTGTTATTTCTTGACTGTATTTTTGTCTTTGTTTGTTTCCAACAACCGTTTTACCGTACCCTCCAGATTCTTTTCGTTCAGGTTGGTAGCCACCACCTTGCCGTTGGAGTCAAGCACAATATTGCTGGTCACTGTCTGCAGTCCCATGATTTGAAGCAGGGGCGTTTCCCACATCTCTCCCGTACACACATGCGCCCATTTCAACGTATCGGTAGCAGCAAAGCGCCTGCACTCCTTGTCGTTGGCATCAATGCACACGCTGAGCAGATAAAGGCGGTCGCCGTATTCACGTTTGAGATAGCGCAGCTTGCGCTGCACCTGTTCACTGGAGTAATACCACGATGCCCAGACGCTGATAATGCTCACCTTGTTTGTCATTGAGACATTATTGACCCTGTTTCCGTTAATATCCTTGACACCGAAAGAAGGCAGCAGTGTGCCTTTTGCCAAGGATTTCAGCCCGGTGATTTTAGGCAGCAGTTCATTGACAGCCGTACTCAATGTGGTAACAGACAAGTCTTCTTTCTTCTCAGACGCCAGTTGCTTTCGGCAGGCATCAAGCTCACCCTTCATCTTTTTCAGTAGCAGGATAGCAGTGGCATAGTCAGAGGGCAGAGTATTGATAAAATATTTCCGAATGAGGTAGAGGGACACCGGTGACGTGGGATGCTCATTCACAAACCGCTTCACCGCTTCGTTGGTCTCTGGAGGTGTCAATGTGTTAGCATGCAAGCGAAAAGCGGTCATCAGTTCATTCTCTTCCGTACCCTTTATCTCCATTTCCTTCAGATGTGAGGCATCTCCCACCATGGTGATTTCCTTTCCCGGCACTACAAACACAGGTTGTTCGGTAAAGTTGGGAAATATGAGAATCATCGTCTGCGGTGTTCTTACCTCTTTCTCATAGGTAAAGCGCCCGCTCTGTACCTTGATGGTATCAATCCCATTCATGGCAGCACCCTCAGAATAGACATAGAACTGCGCCTGATTGAGGTGTTTGAACTGCCCCGTGATTCTGAATCTCCCATCGTTCTCTGAACAAGAACAAAGGAAGAAGATACAAAAAACAAAGCACCCCATTGCTTGGGCAATAGGGGTGCTTATCATCTTTTTCAGGTTGTTACAAGACTTCATGCGTATTGCAACTTCATCTGTTTTTATTTTGCCACATTCATCAGCTCCAAGTCGTTGGCAGCATAAGTAGCCAGACTTGCATCCTTGGCAACGGCAGCACGCAGAGCAGTAGCAGCGGCTGAGTTGTTGCCCTGACGAGCGTTGAGGATAGCCTTGAGATAGTCGGTCATTGCATCAGGATTTGCCACATTGTTCAAAGTGGTGGTAGCAGCCTGATAGTTCTTGTTGAGGATCTGTGCCAATGCAGCGCTATTGGAATTCACCTTGTTGAAATCCTGCTCTGCCAATGAGTAGTTGCCCTGTGCCAGGTGCAGATTGCCAAGAACCTCAGACAAGCCTTTGGCACCAGCTGCTTTGGCCACATAAGTCTCGGCAGTATTCAGGTCGCCCTGCTGCAGTGCCAGCAAGCCCTTGTTGGCATTGGCCTCAGCATTCTTGGGATCTACCTGCAGAGCCTTCTGTACATACTTGGCAGCCTCTGCATAGTTACCTTTGGCATATTCCTGCACAGCCACATTGTTGTAAGCACGTGCATCATTAGGATAAACCTCTGTAGTCTTCTTGTAAACAGCCTCTTTCTCTGCTGCACTGTTTGCCAATGTGGCAGCATAGAGCATCTCCTCCACACTCAGCTTGGAAGCATCCTCCTTGAGCTGGCTCTCAATCTGGGCATCGTCACGACCAATCACCTCATAGTTGATAGTAAGACGGGCACGACGCAACTCGGGCAAAATGCCCTCAGCCAATTCACGGAAGCCGGCACTCATGTTCTTGATCTGCTGCTCACGCTCCTCGGGATCCTTGTACATAGAGAGGACACGCAAGATCACATCTTTGTCTTGGATATTGGAAGCGCTTACCAACTGCTGGAAGCCCTCCCAGTCCTGTGCTGTGTATTTAGCATCTACCGGAGTCTCCAACTTTGCTTTCTTGAGCTGCTGGTTCACATACTTCTCAGATACCTGCTGACGCTGGTTTGCCAGTTTGTCGTTAAGTTTGAAACCACCGTCGGGTGAAGCATAAGCAGAAACCTCCACATTGTTCACGTTAAGGCCCTCCTGGTCTTTGCTGATACGCTGCAACAGGTTCACGAACTCGGTAACAGAGTTGTTCTTCAGTTCACTCTTTCTCAGATTAGCCTGCTGGATAAGGAACTTGATATTTGCCTCATACTTCTCTTTAGTCACGCGCTGGAAAGCATCGGGAGAGATACAAGGTGCGGCAGCTGCCACAGTCTTCTTGTAAAG
The DNA here is from genome assembly GCA_945830055.1 of uncultured Prevotella sp. Lineage (GTDB taxonomy): Bacteria > Bacteroidota > Bacteroidia > Bacteroidales > Bacteroidaceae > Prevotella. The sequence continues at coordinate 29,605 of CALZXH010000021.1, read as the reverse complement.
TTCTGAGGTGGCAATCACACCGTCTGCCACTTTCACGTCGGGCACACTCACTGTCTTCTTGCCTACCTTGGCATCGAAAGTAAGATAAAGCTCGCTCTTTTGCATGTCAGGCACATAGTCAAAAGTGGACTTCATGCTGTAGTTTCCACCTACCTGATAAGAGATAGTCTGATTGTTATCCACTACCTTTTCGCCCTGGAAAGTAGCACTGCTACCTTTTGCCACCTGACCATTGCCATAACGCAACTCGGGTGTCACGGTCACCACTGCCTTTTTGTTCATGTATTTTTCCGGGAACATGCCATTGATAGTGGCCTGCACTTTGCCCTGATGAGCCTCCAGCGGGTTAGGAGTAACCTTGAAGTTATCAGCGGAAAGGGCGCCCAGTTTGCCTGAGCATGATGTCAGCACCAAAGCTGCGGTAGCTGACAAGAAGAGAAATTTTGCGTACTGCATGTTGAATAACGATTGATATAGGCGGTGAAATCACCGCTGAAAATTAAACATATTTCTACTGTACTTGTGTCCTAAACGACCACAAAGTTACTTATATTCTACTGATATATGCACTTCTGCCTCAGTATTTTGACACTTTCTGCTATTTTTTTAAGATGTTTAACAAAAACCCTCCTTCATTAAACCCTTTGCATCATGCCTCTCCTTTACTTACATTGAACGGAGCGATGGTGCGTGGTTCCTGATTAGGTATTTTAATGGAGCCATATTCGCGTTCGTATCTCACGATATTTTCCTGCAATGCCATGAGCAGACGTTTGGCATGTTCAGGAGCCAGTATCACTCTGCTCTTCACCTGAGCCTTAGGCAATCCGGGAAGCACGCGTGCAAAATCCAATACAAAGTCACTGCTTGAATGGGTGATGATGGCAAAGTTGGCATAGTTGCCTTGCGCTACATCTGCAGGCAGTTCAATCTGAAACTGTCCCTGCTTGTTTTCATTATTGTCTGTCATAACTCTTTGATTTGTTAGTTTTTCGCTATTAGATACTCTCGTCCATCCCATCCTTGTCCTACGACTGCCGGTAATGCTTTGGCGACATGCCGGTATGCTTCTTGAAAAAAGTGCCGAAAGCGGAGGCATTAGGGAAGTTTAGTTCGGCAGCCATCTGCTGCACATTGAGTGTTGAGTTCTTCATCAGGAAGATGCTACGCCTGAGAATCGCCTTGAACACCATTTCCTGTACCGTGTATCCGCAGATGCTCTTCACCAGAGACGAGAGATATTTGGGCGAGAGACACAGCGCATCGGCATAAAACTTTACACCGCGATGCTCGGCATAATGTATCTCTATCAGTTCCACCAGTTTGATGAACACCTCCATCCTGCGCCCAGCAATCATGCCGCTTGCATTCAGGCGCTCGGCATAGATGGCACACAGGCGGTAGGTTATTGCCATGAGCAACAGCTTGCGCTCATGGTCTGAATAGGGTGTTGCAGGATTGTCTTCCTGAGCAGCAAGCAGGGAGATATAGTGTACCAGCTCTTCCTCCTGACCAGTAATCCATATATCACACGCCCCGGGTGAAAGCAGGGCATAGAGGCGCATGTTCATCACCGAACTGCCCAACACGTCGCGTATGGACTCTACATTATAAAACAGCACATGCACCTGCATATCGGCTGAAGCCTCCAACACGCAGAAAGAAGATTCAGACGACAGGAACACGGTTTGTCCGGCATAGCAAGTAAACTCTTTCTGATTGACTGTAAAACGGAAGTTCCCCTTCCGGCATACAATGACACCGATACGGTCAATCATATAGGGATGATACAGCTCTTCGGGAAAGGCACCTATGGCACATTTGGTACCACAGATATCTGCATTATTGAGAATCGCCATGGTAAAGGCTTGCAATGTTTCTGATACATTAGTGACAGGTGCCATGAAAAAGAGTATTCTGTTTCAGGACACAAATATAGTTATTTTTCTGAAATTACACCGCTTTGTTGCGGGATAAATATTTTGGTTTGATGTCAGCGAGCACTTTCTCAAGCGGCTTCTTGCGCCACGGTACAAGCAGAATGACACCGGCACATATCAGGCATCCATAGAAAGTCCAGCCTGCCATTTCCTTGATGGCGGTAAGCGTAGCCTGCACCTGCACCTTGCCTTTGAGCGACATGGCAGCCATCTGCTGGGCCTCTGTCTCACTCCTGCCCTGATACATCATACCTTGTACGGTACGCTGGTAGTCTGCCGCCACCTGACTTTCCATACGGTCGAAATCCTGTGCAAAGCGGGTCACGTAATGCTGCTGGCGCTCCTGCAACACATTGGAATAGAGGGCAGAGCCTATACCCGGACCGATAATCATACGCACAGTAAGCATGATACACACCCAGGTGGACATGTACCGATAGGGCATACGCTGGTTGGCATATACCGCCGTGAGGGCATAGAGCAGCATCATACCCGTAGCACGTATAATGACGGGCCATTTCATCCGCTCATACATACCGGTATCCTGCACCTCGAAATACATGTAGAGGGCAGACAGTCCGATAAGGATAAAGCCCAAGGCGAAGAGCCATTTCAGATGGAAGCCTTTGGCACTGCAAATCACAGCCATCACCAGTCCCAGAAAATAGCCCACCAGCACCCAGTTGCCGAGAATGGCATTCTGCCAGTTATCTACCTTCATACCCACACTGACAAACACATTCACAAACATGGCACTGGAGTTGAATATCATCAGTCCCAGGAACAGCAGGATGCCTCCCTGCACACTGCGCAACTTCAAAGTACTGAGCAGGAAATAAGGCGACCTGCGTGTGTATTCCAGATACACGAAAAGCAGGGTGAACACCACACATACGATAGTAGCCATGCGGATGTAGGGATGAGAATACCAGTCGAGCACCTTACCATAGACCATGATAAAGATGAACGAACAACACATCATACTGAACACCACCACATTGCCAAATTTGGAGAAGTTGATAGGAAACTTCTTCATGGGATATTTGTGATAGGGCATGGCAACCATGCTGATGACAATGGCAACCAACATGGCGGCCATCATAAAGTAATACACATACTGCCATTCATAGGCGTATGCCAGATAGGCGGTAAGCCATGTACCCATCTGTCCCAGAATCATGAAGAAGAAATAGATGGTAGGCATACTGGTGGTTTTCTCCGTGTCCAGTTTGTCCCAACCCTCTTCCGTGGTGGGTTCATTGCCCGGCGTGAGATTTTGGGTGGCCTCGATATGGAAACCGTATTTTATCAGTGTAAAGAGGGTGGTCATCAGCAAGGTCTGGCGCACAAATCCCATGATAAGACTGCATACTGCAAGCAGGAAGATGCTGTCGGTCTTGGCGCACACATAACTGAGTGCGAAAAGAATGGAGAATCCCACCACACTCATCATCTTCTGACGACGCAGGCATACCAGGTCGTAGAAGAAGGGAGAGAAGGCAGCCATGCCCACCGAGGTGACAAATCCCACAAACGAGATATGCTCCGATTGTATTCCCAAACCGCCAATCATCTCACTGCTGTTCACCGAATACACGCCACTGATGGTCATGATCGGGATGAACAGGATGATGAGGAAGATGATGCCCAAGGGTTTGGGCACCCAGTTGTAGAAAGGGAAGTTGCGTGGATTAGATGCCATTTTATTTCCTTTCAGCTTTCACTATCACCATCATGCCGGCAGCCAGACGCAGATTGTCTTCCTCCGACAGGTTGTTGAAATCTATTCTCACAGGCACACGCTGCTGTATCTTGACGAAGTTGCCGGCAGAATTGTCGGTAGGTACCAAAGAATACTTGGAACCTGTAGCACCTGATATAGCAGTCACAGTACCTTCAAACTCCTTGTCGCTGATGGCATCCACCGTCATGCGCACATGCTGACCCACAAACAGGTTTTCCACCTGTGTCTCCTTGTAGTTGGCGATGACCCATTTGGTGGTGTTGGGCATGATATAGGTAATGGTTTGTCCGGCGCTGATAAACTGTCCCTCTTCCAAGGCACGGCGTCCCAATTGTCCGTCGCAGGGAGCCACCACTGTACAGTAGGAGAGATTGAGCTTAGCCATCTCTAAGGCTGCCTGGGCACGCTCGATGGATGCTTCCATGTTCGCCTTGCGGTTGGTCACCTCATTGACACCCGAGAATGCAGCTTTCTGCTGTTTTCTCACCTGTTCCAACTTCTTCTTGGTAGCGGCATATTCCGTTTCCAGCTGTTCCAGTTGGATAGGAGTGGCAGCCTTACGTTCCACCAGATTGCGGTAGCGCTTGATATCCTTGTCCAGTTTTGCCAGTCTCACCTCTATCTCTGCAATGCTCGAATCATATACGGTGGCAGAGGTCTGCGTGGTCTGCAGGGTGGCGTCTATCACATTGGCTCCCGCCATGGCATCCTTCAAGGCGGCTTCCGCCTCCATCACCCTGATACGGTATTCACGGTCGTCGAGAACCAGCAGGGTATCTCCTTTCTTCACACTCTGATGCTCCGTGAAGTATATCTTCTTGATATAACCGGCAGCGCGAAGATTGACAGGCGAGAGATACTGCTCCACCTGTGCGTCGTTGCTGGTTTCTGTACTGCGGTAATCAATGAAGATACCCACCACCTTGATGAGTCCCCACACCAGGATAGCCAGTCCGATGCCACTGGTCACCATCTGTCTGCGGCGTTGCTTCTTCAGTTTTATAACCTGCTCTTCTCTGCTCACGTTCGTATTGTTGTTTGCTTTTTCTTTCATGGTAGTATTGGGATTTTGGGAGTTATTTTGTAAGTCTGTCTAATTGTCTTGTCAGCTTCATCAGTGTCAGGTTTGCCACCTGATAGTTATAGTGTGCGGTAAGATAGTTGTTCTGAGCCTCGCTCACCCTCATCTCGTCCTGCAGCACCTCGGTCATGGAAGCGATACCCTCACGGTATCTGTCGGTAGTCACGCCACACACATTCTCCGCCAGCCGGTAGTTGTCTTTCTGCTTCATGTAGTTGCGCTCGCTGTTCTGCAGGTCGTTGGTGGCATTCATGTACTGTGTCTCCACATTCTTCCGTGCGTTCTCATAGGAGAGTCGGGCATTTTCAATATCTATCTTGCCTTTCCTTATCCTGCTGCGCTTGTCAAAACCGTCAAACACGGGCACACGCAGTGACAGTCCCACGCCGTTGGAGCCAAACCAATGATTGGACTCTCCGCTATGGAACCAGTTCTTGAACTTATCGGTATAGGCGCTGTACATCCAGCTGCCTGTAAGACTCAGCGTGGGCAGATATCCGTCCTTGATGACCTTGGTCTGCTGGCGTGCCAGTTTCTCTTTCTCCTGCAACAGCAGCAGCTCATACTGGTTCATGGCAGGCCCCTCATACTGCAGTTTCTCCATTTCGTTGACATCAGCGGCAGTCACCGTTATCTGCTGTTCGGCGGGATAGTCCATCACATACTTCAGCGTGTTGTACTGCTGGGTAAGCATGGCTTTCGCATTATCGTACTGCACCTGCAGGTTTTCCAGATTGATATTGACACGCTGTACATCCACTTCCACAGCCATTCCGTTGTCATAGAATGCCACGGTGATATCGCGGAGAGCCTTGAGTCTTGTGATGTTCTCCTGCACCAGTTTGAGTTGTTCTTCGGTATTCTGCGCCAGATAATACATGCGACTCACCTGCATGATGAGATCTTCGCGTGCTTTCTCGTATGACAGCTCGTTCAGACTGTTCACCGTTTTTGCGATTCCTATGGAAGTATAAACGGTTTGGTTGTACAGGGGCATCTGCAACTGCAGTCCTGCCGCAGCGTTGTACTGCAGTGTCTTGGTCACATTGTACAACTTGCCGTAGGCTGTACCGTCGGTCACAGACACGGGCGGTTCGAAATTGTCGTTGAAACTTGCCACTAAGTTGATTTGCGGCAACAACTTTGCCCAGTTTTCACTCAGATTGTAACGCGCCTTACCAAGTTCGTTCCTGCTGCTTTTCAGCGAAAGATTGTTGTCTATGGCACGTTGCAGGCATTGGGAGAGAGTCAGCATTTCCTGGGCACCAGCCACAACTGTCACCCCCAACAATACAAAAATGAACAATACTTTTTTCATCGTTTCTCTATTTTCGGCTGCAAAGTTAGTCATTTTAAAGCAATTACACTTATTCAGATAGAAACATAAAATGTTCACATTTTCCTTTTTAGGATATTCTATTCAACATTGACCATTCTGCATGGGCATTTCGAGAATAAATAAGAAGGAGAGCCTCACCTCACGGCGGCCCTCCATTGGGTAGAAAAGTTCGAAAAATAATATCTAACCTCTAAATAAGATGTTTCCGCTGAAACACTTTTTCTGCTAATGTCATTTCCTTGACTTTATCCCAATATCATTGTACCACCTTGAGCGTTCGTGGACAGATGGTTTTACCCTCCACCTGCATCAGCAACAATCCTTGCGGCATGTCGCCTAAATGGGTCTGTCTGTCGGTAATCTGCTGGCTTTTCACCAGGCGCCCGTCAGCGGTATATACGCTCAGTCGGCTGCCCACGGTTTCTTCACCCACATGCAGAGTGGCACTGCCTGCATCGTAAAGCATCTGCGAAGGTGTCATCATCACACTCGTGATGGCAGTGGTGAAATCGCTGTCCATCTTCTCGCCCATCAGTTCATTGAGATACACTTCCAAAGCGGTATATCCATCCAGGTTCACAAGGTTCTGGTCAGCCACTTGGGGATTCAGTCCGTGCTTGTTTTCCCACTCGTCGGGCATTCCGTCACCGTCAGTGTCGGCAGGCACGGTATAGTCGGTAGAATAGGCATAGAACCCTTCCGCATCGTTCTCGGTGTCGATGATACCTTTTCCTGCCCCTATGGCAGCACCGCCATAGGTACATGTACCGGTGAGTACCTCATTGGCAATACGTTGCTCCACCTTGTCGCGGTTGATGGTTCCGGCATGGTTCACCACATCGGTATAGGCATCCTGCGCTGTAGCAATATCCTGCAGCATGTAGCGTTCGGGCACATACACTCCCCTTCCGCCATCTATAGAATACTTGTTGTATGGAGTGGCGGTAACGATGCGCTCATCCACCCGGATATCATCCAATGTATAGGTTTCCACACCCACTGCTTTCCAGTTGTCGTTGGTGGCTGTGGTATTTCCCTCCATCACATTGCCGTTGATATACCACTTCGCAGGAGCCCATGAGGTGGCACCTGCACGCGCATAGCTCGACACCAGGAACTTGCTGCTCGATGCCGTGGCTATCTTGCCTGCCTTGTAATAGTTGTTCATAAAGTTACATTCATGCACCGAGTTCACCCCGTTATACTTCATGATGTCGGCTGTATTCTCTCCACCATAGGTACCACGGGCACTGAAGTTATAGTTCACATTGTTCGCATACTCCATGAACACCACATAATCATCTCCACGGGCGCCGTTGAAACGCGGACTTCTCGACTTGTTGTGTGCCAACAGGTTGTGGTGATAGGTAGCAGGCGAGCCGCCCCACTGCGAACCATAACCACGCGCTCCCTTGGGATGTCCTGAATTGTAGAGACCCTCGTGCACCATACTGTATTGCACGGTGAGGAAGTGGCTGTCTTGTGTGTTCATATTTTCCTCCACAGACCAACCGAACACGCAGTGGTCGAAGATGAAGTTGTTACAGTTTTCCACACCGCATGCCTGGTCGGCAAGCACCTCTCCGGCTGTATTGGTGGCACCGCTGCGGAAACGGATGTTGCGCACGATGAAGTTCTGCGAACCTCCGAAGTTCACCTTGTTGCGCGACAGCACGATGCCTTCTCCCGGTGCTGTCTGTCCGGCAAGGGTCCAGTCGGCACGCTTCACGCTAAGGGGGTCTTTCAACTGTATCTCTCCGCTCACAGCAAAGACAATGGTAATAGGCTCGTCAGGATATTGCGTGAAAGCCCAGCGCAATGTTCCCTTCTGTCCTGCCACATCATCCAAAGAGGTAACGGTAACCACCTTTCCTCCACGTCCGCCGGTAGCATACTTGCCGAAGCCCTGTGCGGTGGGGAATGCAATCAGTTCACCTTTCTCCTCCATCTTGACAGCCTTGCCTACCACACCGTGGCGAGACACCGCACTCACAGTGTAGGCAGCATCACTGCCGTCTGTGGCAAACGAGGGCTCGCTAACCAAAGCGACAAACTGACCATCCTTATAAATAATGTATCCGGCTGCCTTGCTGTCGCTCTGCCATGTAAAGGCATTGCCATTGGCCTCAAAGCCTGTAGGAGCAGCTGCACCCTCCAGGATATACTCGTAATCAAACGGCACACTGGAGAACTTGTCAAAAAGGAATTCGGGATTCATGTATGCCTGCACCTCGGCATCGGTAGCCTGATGACCGAACGACACACGGGAAGACACATCCACGGGATTGCCTGAAGCATCCACATTCTTGTATTCCATATAGCAGCAGTTGGCTTCTGTTCCGCTCCACTCCTTCCATCCCTTGGCATTGATATGGCTACCTAAAGTACACTGCAGGAACATGGTACCGCACTTCTCTTTCCACGGACGGCCAAGATAGTAGGCACCGTCTGCCACACCTTCGTCTGCCACCACATTGCAGCCACGGAAGAACAGACCGGCATAGAAAGGACTGACACTGAGTTCGGGATGCAGGGTACGGGTGAGTGTGAGTCCGCAGTCAGCGGCGGCAGTGATATATCCACCTCCCTTCACACAGCGTATTTCACAGTTCTCAAACCATTCCAGACCGCTGTCATAGATAAAGTCGGTGGCACCGATAATGGTACAGCCGGTGAAATATCCGCGCGACCCGATGTTTGCCTTATAGGTATCCTGATACCCGCTGAGCACGCAGTTGTTGAACAGGTGGGCGTCACCTGAGGTGAAGAGCGCCTCTGCCTGTCCCACATTGCCTGCCGTATTGCGGATGGTGAGGTTCTCGGCATAGAAGCGGGTGGTATATACATTCAGTGCGGCACAGTCGTTATAGGTGTTCGAAGGATTGCTGCTGCCCCGATCCACCGAAGAAGTGAGGATGGTAGTTTCCTTATTCTCACCCACCAGACTAATGTACTTGTCATGACTGGTTTTGGTACCGCAATAGATATTCTCTTCGTACACACCCGGACGGATATAGATGATGCCTCTCGAGCCGTTGGGTACGGCATTGATGGCCTGCTGCACCTTGGTATAGTCGCCCGTGCCATCCTGTGCTACGGTGAGCAGCACCACAGGAGCATTGGCATCGGGAGCATCGTCCACTTTCTCACCGCCTCCGGCATTCAGGTCGCTCAGTGTGCCTACATTGCCCACAGGATGGTCGGTGGCATACTGTGCCTGTTCTGCGGTAATGGCAGTACCGAAAATCTGTATCTTGTGTACACGGGCGGTCTGCTGCTGGGCAACGGTATCTACAGCCACTCCAAAGGCCGAAGTGCCGTCGGGCTTTGTCTGCACCAGCGTAAGTCCGTTGTCGCCGTCCCACACGCGCCAGCGGATGGACACGTCATGGGCATCAATCACATTCTCCATGAAATAGCCCTGGTCGCTGAACACGGTATAGCCCGCCTTATGCTGGTTGGAACCCATCCACACCAGCGGCTTCCAGTCTTCATCCCCAATCTTGATGTCACACTTGATGCCCCTGCCCCATGAGGTGGAAGACCACGACCACTGTATGCGCTCCACGTAGGGAATATGGTCTATCTCCATCCATCCATGCAGACTGACACGCTTTTTGGCTGCCACATCAATATAACCCTCGTTGCGGCAGAATTGCACAAAGCCTGCCTCACCGTAGATAGGGGTATTATCCGCATCATATTTAATATTGTCTTCCAGATAGTTGGTATGCCCAGGCACCGTCCAGTTATTATAGGTGGTGACACTGTTACCTGTCTTGTTCTCGCCTAAATAGTACTGGCGGCAAAAGGCAGAGGTGGCACCTGCATAACCCTTGTAGCTGGTCTTGTTGGCAAAGGTACAGTTGTGGAACAGCACGGGATAGGTAACCTCACTGCCACCATTGGCAGGAACACGCAGGATGGCATTCACGTATGCACTGTCTGCCCATTCGGGACAGTCCTTGCCGGTTTCACCTGTCCACAGATGCCCCGGCCACATCTCGTCGCTGAAATTGATGTCAATCACTTTGGGGTAGGTGGAGCTGTTACTCCATTTCTCCACTACAGAGGCAGGATCCAAGCTGCCTTCTATTTCTGCCTGTACAGGCATTCCGGCCATGGCAAATACTGCCAGCCATGCGTAAAAGAGGATAGAACTTAAATGATAACTTTTCATCAGGTGTATGTTTTAGGTGAAGGTGGGTACTGAAAACCCACCGGAAATAAGTCAAAGACACTGCAAATATAACACTAATTACTTCATCCGCACAATTCTTCAGGAAAGAAAAACAGAAATTCCCCCAACTTCGGATAGTTTTTCCACCCGATAGCAGGTGATTTACCGGTAACATGGCATTGCTATCCTCCAAAACATCGAAGTGAAGAAACTGCTGGTCAAACAAGAATCGGGTGCCCCGTTATGAGGCACCCGACATGAACAATAAGTAGTATGTAAAACCTTGATTATTTCACGAACTTCTTGCCGTTCTGGATGTAGAGACCCTTGCTCAGAGCGTCTCTGTTAGTACCTACCATACGACCGCTGATGGTGTAAATCATGTTGTTGTTCACAGCAGATTTAGCCACACTCTCAATGGTCTTGATACCGGTAGAGGTACCCAATGCAGCATACTTGGCATCTGCAGCAGAGCAGTAACCGATAGCGTAGAGCTCTACAGAACCCTTTTCAGAAGCCATTACATAGTAAGTGTGGTTGGGCTGTACGTTGAAGATGGCAGCATGTGTCTTCACAGCATCGTCCGGGCAACGGGTAGTGGTCTGCAGCACCTGGTTGGTCTTGGTAGAGTCAACCACATACATGGCAGAGTTGTTACCACCACGGTTGTAGTTCAGAATCACGCGGCCATAATTACCGTCAGCAGGAACGTTGATCTTGATGATGGCATCGTTGATTACATAACCTGTTTCAGAGCCTTCGGGCTTCTGGTCTGCATTACCAGACTTGCGAATATAAGAGTTGTTGGTCAAACCCTCAGCAAAGTTCAGCGGGTCGATACCGTCGCGGGTAGAGTTGTTCATACCCATGATGAGCTTGTAAGCATAGCTCACGCCAGAGTACTTGTTGTTACCTACGCTCACATAGTTGTAATCCAAAGGCAGAGAAACCTTGATGTTGGCGGTGTTGATCAGATCGCAAGCAGGCATACCCATCCATTTCACGGGAGCAGCATCACCCACACCACCTTCGCTGGTGTCGGGTGCCCACCACATAGTGGTATAGCCGGCAGCAACGGCAGCAGCCTGACCGGCAAACACCTCGTTGGGAAGCTGTGCGGCAGTCCAGAGGTCGGTGCTGTTTGCCTCAGAAACAAGCACTTCATAATCCTCGTCGGTGCACTCGTCATACTCGATGCCGTAGAGTTCTACAGAACCCTTCTCAGAAGCCATTACATAATAGGTATGTCCGGGCTCCACGCCGAAACGTGCCACATGGTTCTGCACGTTATCATCCGGGCAGCGGGTCACAGACCAAAGAATGTTGCGTGTCTTGGTAGAGTCAACCACATACATGGCAGAGTTGTTGCCACCACGGTTGTAGGTAAGTGTGATGGCACCATAGTTGGCCGACTTCACCTTGATCTTGATGATGGCGTCGTTGATTACATAACCTGTCTCAGAGCCTTCGGGCTTCTGGTCTGCATTACCAGACTTGCGAATATAAGAGTTGTTGGTCAAACCCTCAGCAAAGTTCAGCGGGTCGATACCGTCGCGGGTAGAGTTGTTCATACCCATGATGAGCTTGTAAGCATAGCTCACGCCAGAGTACTTGTTGTTACCTACGCTCACATAGTTGTAATCCAAAGGCAGAGAAACCTTGATGTTGGCGGTGTTGATCAGATCGCAAGCAGGCATACCCATCCATTTCACGGGAGCAGCATCACCCACACCGCCTTCGCTGGTGTCGGGAGCCCACCACATGGTCACAAATCCTGCCTCAACAGCAGCAGCCTGACCGGCAAACACCTGCTGGGGAAGCTGTTCAACAGTCCACTCACAGTGTGCCTGTGCGAATGCAGATGCCGACATCAGGGCAGCTGCAACAAAAGTAAATAATTTTTTCATGTTGTTTGTTTTAAGTTAATAATAGATTGAATAAATAGAGATTCTCTTGTTTTCGATACTTATGTAAATACTCTCTCATCGGAGTGCATGGTGCAAGTCCTTGCACTCCGATAAGAGAGGGCTTGGGATCAATACCCCTTGACGCCTATATAGCCATAACCGTTGTCTCCGAACTCGGCAGCATTGGAAATCTGGTCGAGGTAGAGTTTCGGGATAGGACGGCAATAGTGGATGTCTTCGTTGAAGCCTGCAGCAGCTTTCTTGTTGTAGTTCTGCAATGCCTGCTTGAACAAGCCAGATGCACGGTGACGCTTCAGTACAGGCCAGCGCATGTGCTCACCGCAGAACTCACGTGCATACTCGTCAAGAATTTCCTGCTCGGTGGGGTCGGTGATTGTGGGCACGGTATAACCTGTACGGCAGGCACGGTCGCGCAACGGTTTCAGGTACTGCTTGGCGGCAGCCGCATTGCCCAGCATCACGTTTGCCTCTGCGGCGATGAGATACACCTCTGCGGCACGCATGATGTAGATGTCGCCATTGCGGAAGTCATAGTTGTCGCTACCCAAGTGACGTGTGGCTCCGTCAAACACCCAGTTGTACTTGATAAGACAGGGGAACAGCTGGTTAGCCTTGGTAGCGGGAGCCCCCTCACGGTAGCGATAGGCATTCTCACGGTAGTTGCCGTCGGCATCAAAGAGCTCGCTGATATTGATGCAGAAGTAGGGGCGACGGTCTTTTCCGTCCTTGCCATCGTTGGGAATGACGGGTGTCTCATCCTCATCATCGTCATCATCGTCGCTGTCAGTAATGGGATCGGCATAGCCAAGGTCATTCTTGGACAGGTAGATAGAGAAGCGGTCGTCGTCCTTGTCAAGGGGCATGTCAACCACCAAAGGATTCTTGGTAGGCTCGATGGTATTAGGATCGCCTTTCTTGTACATACCCACTGCCACTATCTGCTCACCGCCCGGCTGGGTTACCCTCTTCAGATGCACGCATGGATTGATGTACTTATCAACGTATGCCTGGTTGATGCCATAGCGGTTGCACATGGACGAGGTGAGTTTGATGCGCTTGCGCACCACGGAAGAAACACCCTCTTCGGTGAAGGCACCGAAAGCGGTAAGGAAGGTATTCTCATAGCGCTTGTCCCAGTCGCCATATACATCGATGGCGTGCTTGGTGGGAGCCATCACACCACCCTGGTTGTGGGAACCGAGAAGATAGTTGAGCGACTTCTGTGTGGTGTATATGTCCTGCAGACAGTTGGGATCGGTACGGGTATAGCCGTAAAGATAGCAGGTGGCATTGAAGTAGTAGCCTGCCATGGCAGCATCCACACCGGTAGCGTCCAGTCCGGCTGCAGTGAACAGCGCTTCCTTGTTGTTACGGTTGTTGGCTGTCGCCCAGAGGTCAGACACATCGGGATAGAGGTACATGCCGTAGGCACTGCTGTTGGCTATCAGGTCCTCTGCCACCTCCTTGGCACGCTGCCAGTAGGATTTGCCGTCTTCACTCAGGTTCTCACCTGCGCCCTGGGCGTATGCCCTTGCCAGCAGTCCAAGGGCAGTCTTCTTGGTAACGCGGGCATAGTTGTCTTCATACGGCTGCACCTCCAGATCAGCAGCAGCCTCTTTCAAGTCGGTGGTAATAGACTGATATACCTCGGCCAGCGAGTTTCTCACGGGAGCCTTGTCCATCACTCCCACCTCTGTGGTACACAGGGGGATGGGACCGAAGTAGGTGGCGAGTGTAAGGTGCATGAAGGCACGGATGCACTTCGCCTCTGCAGTGAGAATCCTGATGGCATTGGCATCCCCGTTGCTCACATTACCTGCTTCCTGGATGACGCTGTTGCAGGTGGCAATCACGGAGTAAGCCTGCTGCCATACCTTGCTGGGCTCGCCGCGCTCCACACCTAATCCGGTGTAATAGACTGTCTCCTTGGAGTATTCCGTAGCAGCGGGATTGAGCCACAGGTCTGTTCCGCACTCTGAGAGGAACAGGAAGTCGCTCTTGGAATACAGTTCGTGGTACAGGGTGGAGTAACATTTTGCCTGCAGACCCTTCCAGGTGTTGTACGACTCAATGGTGGAAGCTCCTGCAGAGGGGTTGTATTCATCGAGCTCGCATGATGTCAGACCGGTGGCACACGCCAATCCGACAGCCATATATATCAATTGCTTTTTCATATTTCGTTGGTTTGAATTCATTGGATTGTTGCATTTAGAACGTCATATTCACACCGAATACCATCTGCTTGGTGAGAGGATAGTCCAGACTGCCTGCCATTTCCGGGTCGTAGTCTTTCAGCAGACTGCTCTTTGCCACCACGAAGGGGTTGGTGATGGTGCCATAGACACGCAGGTTCTCGATACCGAGTTTCTTGATGAAGTTCTTGGGCAGGGTGTAGCCCAGAGTGATGTTCTTTACCTTGAAGAAAGAGCCGTCCACATAGGTGAGTCCGGTCCATCCGCTGTACTTGTTGAGAGGCTTGTTGGAGTTGAGGGCGGGATATACATGGTTCTCGTCACCGGTCTCTTTAGTCCAATAGTCAAAGTAGGTGGGGAAGTTGCTTGTTCCCTGCGGATTGTAGCGTCCCAGCATACTATAGTTGATCATCTGTCCGAAGCGCCAGTAGAGATATATCGACAGGTCGAAGCCCTTGTAGGTGAAGGTGTTCTTGAGACCCATGGTCCAGTCGGGCTGCTGGTGGCCCAGCACCTGCTTGGCCTGTGTGGCGTCATAAGGATTGCTGGCGTCATAGCGCACATCGTTGCCCTCGGCATCCTTGCCCACATAATATACCGTACCATCGGCATCCACCTGACGGCTGATGTCAGGACAGTCAATCTTCAAGTCACCGGGCTGCGCATAGAAGATGGCAGCCTCGGCTGCCTCCGATGTTTTCCAGGTGCCGTTGAGCTTATAGTCATAGAATGAGTTGATGGGTTCGCCCTCTTTCAGTATCTTGTTGCCGTTGATATACTGGGTAGTACCGTCTTCGGCAGCAAACTTGGTCAGTTTCTCACTGCTCTTGGTATAGGTGGCGTTGATGGTCCAGCTGAAGTCTCCCTCCTTGCGTGCCACGAACGGACGACCGGTAAGCGAGAGTTCCAGACCCTTGTTTTGCGACTCACAGATGTTGGTGGTCACGGTGTACTGGCTGCTTGAATTGTAGCCGCCGTTGGTCACAGGAACCAGACTGGTCCAGATGATGTCCTTGGTCTTGGTGTAGTAATAGTCAGCGTTCAGCTCGATGCGTCCGCCAAGGAAGTTGGCATCCAGACCAATATTGGTGTTATATGATTTCTCCCAACCCAGATTCGGGTCAACGATGCCCTGTGGATAGCTGTAGGATACGAGGGTCTGGTTACCCAATATCATGTATGACTGCTCCAGCTCCGACTGGGTCTGGTATTCTGAGATAGAGGCGGTACCCGTGACACCCCAGCCTACACGCAGTTTCAGGTTGTCGAGCCATCCGCGGGTGCTCTTCATGAAGCCCTCCTCAGAAATGCGCCATCCCAAGGAGAAAGCGGGGAAGGTGTCCCAACGGTTGTCCTTGGCAAGGCGTGAAGAACCGTCGTGACGCACGGATGCGGATGCCAGGTACTTGCCCTGATAGGAATAGGTGAGACGGCCCACGAAGCCCATCCCCTTGGACATCCTGTACCATGACTGTGCGTTCTGGTTCTGTCCGGCATCGAGTTTGTGCCACAGGTATTCATTGGCGGTGATGGTGTTGGAACCGGCATAGGTGTATTCGCGGCGGTTGTGGTTCCATGAGGTAACACCGGTCACGGTGAAGTCATGGTCTTCGCCAAGTTTGAAGTTATAGGTCAGGATGTTCTCCCACTTGTAGTTGTAGGCGTTGGTGTTTGCCACCGAGGCGGTAACGTTGGCATTGGTGCTGACACCGTCGGCAGAGCGGTTGGCATCATAATACTGGTACGATCCGATGCCCTGGAACCTGTTGGCCTTGCTGTAGGAGAGTGCCAGACTGAGGCGGCTCTCAAAGGTAAGTCCCTTGATGGGGTTGATGCGGATGTAGGGATTCAGATAGATATTGGTGTTCTGGCTGTTGTTGCGGTAGTTGCTGTGGTTGTTGAGCAACAGGCTCACCGTAGAGGCATCACCAGCAACAGGGAAGGCATTCACATTGCCCTCGTCGTCATAGAGCGAACCGATGGGGCGCGAAATCAGGGCATTCTCCAGTTTGGCATACGCGCTGTTCTTGTGGGTGAAGCTGCCCTGGATATTGGTACCGATGGTAAGCCAGCTGCGCAACTGGTGGTCTATCTTGATATTGGTGGAGTACACGCGGTAGTTGTCGTTGACATACTGTCCGTCTTCACCCGAGAAGTTGAGCGACATATACGCCTTGGTCTTCTCCGTACCACCACTCACCGAGAGCGAATAGTTCTGGGTGATGCCGGTGCGCAACAGGGCATCTGCCCAGTCGATGTCCTTGCCTGCGAGCAAAGCCTGATAGACCTCCTGGTTGTACACCTCTTCATCGGAAATGTAGTGGCCAGACTGTTGCTGCGCGGTGCGTGCCAGGTTGAAGAACGAATCTCCGTGGTACACCTCAGGCACCGTGGACCAGCCGTTGATACCGAGATAGGCATTGAGGCTCACCTTTGCCTTGCCCTCTTTTCCACCTTTGGTGGTAACGATAATCACACCATTGGCTCCTGAAGAACCATAGACAGCGGTCGAAGCGGCATCCTTGAGCACCTCGATGCTCTCGATGTCGTTGGCATTCAGTGTAGAAAGGCTTCCGGGCAGTCCGTCCACCAGCACCAGCGGGGCATCATTGCCGTCTTCCGAGGCCATGAGCGAACGTGTACCACGCAGCTTAATACTGCTCGACGCACCAGCCTGACCAGAAGAACGGGTGATATCAAGACCTGCCACCTTTCCCTGAAGCGACTCGATGGGGTTGGGCAGCGGCGCTGCGGTGATGTCCTCACTCTTGATGGAGGTGATGGCACCTGTAAGGTCGCGCTTCTTCTGGGTACCATAACCGATAACTACTACTTCGTCCAAACCGGTGTTGTCCAGTTCCATCTTCAACTGGTAGCTGGTCTTGGAAGCCTTGAAAGTCTGCGTTTTGTACCCCACAAAGGATATCTCAAGAGTAGCGTTTGCCTCTGCCTGAATGGTAAATCTACCGTCCAGGTCGGTGATGGTTCCCTTGCCGGTACCCTTTACACGCACGGTAACGCCAATCATGGGTTCTCCCATTTCATCAACCACTTGTCCTTTCACTGTACGGCTCTGCTGAACCGCCTGGGCAACGGGGGCTGCAGAAGAGTTTTCCTCGGCATTTGCCTGAAGAGGCATGCAGAGAAGTGCAGTAAGTCCCACTGCCATGGTGGCATTGGTAAAGCGAATGCCCGAATAATGCTTCGCGAGTTTTTTCATATTATTATATTTGGTTTGTTTTAGAATCTTTTTCTATGTATTTCTATCCCTCTGACCTGCAATGGGCGTCTGAAATCGCACATTAAACATTATATATAGGCCACATACGGTAAAGATGATGCAAATCCGAAGTATCGAAATCATGCCAACAAGGGGTCAGACAAAGATTATCTCATGCTTGGAGATACACTTTCGGTGCAAATGTATTAAAAATAATCTAAACTCAATAAATTTTTTCTCCGTTTTTTTAGGTACATAATTGCAATTTAAACGATAAACTCATTTTTAATGAAAAAGGATTGGGCTGAAGTTCCCATTGTTGCCATCAATATGGCAGCTTAGACAACACCCAGCTCATACGGAAAAGCTCGAATAGACAGACTTTATTGGCAGTTTTAACAGGTATCATCTCGGCTACAAAAATACGGTTAATTCCCAATACTTTTGGTATATAGATTTCGGAGATTATTACCTATTTTACCTGTGTTAGATGGATTCGTTATTCATCGAATTCACGTTGTTTATTATCCCTTAGATTGTTTGACTGATGCTTGACTGTCATAAAGTAACAAGGATAACTGTCTGGAAATATACACTTAAGGCAATGTAATTGTACAACGATACAGCATCCGTTTTTCGTTCAGCGTCGCTGGACGATCGTTCAACGACGCTGAACGATCGTTCACCACTGTTAGACGATCGTTCAGCAGTGGTGAACGAAAAACAGCTACGCATTCCTTGTGATATTATAACAGTCATGCAGATACAATATGAATAGCCATCATGGCAACCATACAATAGCCAAAAATCAATAGTTTGTCGGTGGAGTATCTGAAAAATAACAGCTTTCCTACTTACTCCACATAGTCGAGTTTGACCACTATCACACGGATATGCTGGTCGTCCTTGTCGGTCTGAACCTTGGCGATATGCCAGTCATCGGGGAAGAAAAGGAAAAAGGCATCGGGGGTGGAGTCGTGGAAGATGGCTTTCTCCAAATCATAGTCGTAGTGCATCACATCGGGCTTGTACTTGCTGTTGGGCTTGGAACTGTTGTGCTCGATGATACCAAACCGCTCGGTACCCCGCACCACGTACTGGAAGTCGATATGATGGTAGTGACTTTCACTGCGGCGCTTGGCAAGAGGACCATTCTCGCTGTCCTCCACACTGACCACCAAGGACGTGCCCTCAATGGGATGCTTGCCGGCAGGAATGGTGAGCAAGTCGTGGGTGGCCAACCAACGGAACATGGCTTGCCACTGGGCGGTGTTGCGCTGGTACTGGGTGTAGAACTCACTGAGGTTGACAGAGGCATGAGGACCGGCAGCAGTGAAGCCCTGTCGCCAGGCTCCTTTCTTTGCCCATTTGGCAGCCTTTTTCTCGGTCTTCTTGTCTGCCGGGGCTTTGGTATAAACGTCCTGTGCAGCTACCTGAAGCAGGAAGAATGTACTGAACAATACGGTAAAAAGGGGTTTAAGATGTTTCATAGCAGTATAATATTTATAGTGAGATAATGCTTAAAAGTCTGCAACAGACACCTTGGCCTGTTGCAGACTTTACCTATCAGATCTGTATGCGAGGTATCAATGAACGATACCCCCCATCAGCAGTTTATTCCTGTTCGTCTTCGCTCTGTCCGTTCTCTCCGGCAAAGTCGAGCACGTTCTTGCGGTTTGCCTGCATACGCTCGTACTCTTCCTTGGAGCCGACAATAATCTTCTCGAACTCACGCAGACCGGTACCGGCAGGAATGAGGTGACCGCAGATAACGTTCTCCTTCATGCCTTCCAGACGATCCACCTTGCCACGGATAGCTGCTTCGTTGAGCACCTTGGTGGTTTCCTGGAACGATGCTGCCGACATGAAGCTCTTGGTCTGCAAAGCAGCACGGGTGATACCCTGCAAGATCTGGGTAGAGGTAGCAGGAACGGCATCACGCACAGTAACCAGTCTGAGGTCGCGACGCTTGAGCGATGAGTTCTCGTCGCGCAACTTGCGGGCGGTAACTATCTGTCCGGCTTTCAGGTTCTCGCTGTCGCCTGCATCTGTAACCACTTTCTTGCCCCATATACGGTCGTTCTCTTCGTTGAAGTCGAGCTTGTCCACCACTTCCTGCTCCAGGAACGAAGTATCTCCGGGTTCGTTGATCTGCACCTTGCGCATCATCTGGCGCACGATAATCTCGAAGTGCTTGTCGTTGATCTTCACACCCTGCAGGCGATACACATCCTGCACCTCGTTGACGATATACTCCTGCACGGCAGTGGGACCCTTGATGGCAAGGATGTCGGCGGGAGTAATCACACCGTCAGAAAGCGGTGTGCCTGCACGCACGGCATCATGCTCCTGCACCAGGATCTGCTTGCCGAGCGAAACGAGATACTTGCGCTGCTCGCCGGTTTTGGAAGTAACGATAATCTCGCGGTTGCCTCGCTTCACCTTACCCATGGTTACCTCGCCATCGATTTCGGAAACCACAGCGGGGTTAGATGGATTGCGTGCCTCAAAGAGCTCGGTAACACGGGGCAGACCTCCGGTGATGTCACCACCCTTCACAGCAACACGAGGAATCTTGACAAGCGTTTCACCGGTCTTCACCGACTGACCGTCTTCCACCACGATATGACCGCCTACGGGGAAGTTATAGGTTCCGACCTTCTCGCCCTTGGCATTGATGATGTCACAGGTTGGCACCTTGGACTTGTCTTTCGACTCGGTGATGATCTTCTCGGTCAAACCGGTTGTTTCGTCGGTCTCGGAGCGGAAGGTCACACCCTCTATCACATCGTTGAATTTCAGCACACCTGCATATTCTGTAACGATGACAGCGTTGAAGGGGTCCCACTGGGCAATCTTCTCACCCTTTGATACCACATCATTCTGCTTATGATAGAGCACCGAACCGTAAGGAACGTTCATGGTAGAGAGAACGATATTGGTATGAGGATCTACAAAGCGCACTTCACCCAGACGGCTTACCACCATCTCGCAGGCCCTGCCGTCTTCATCAAACGGCACGGTGCGCAGCTCCTCAAACTCAAGCAGACTCTCGTTCTTTGCCACGATGCTGGCATTGGCGGCTGCGTTGGCAGCCACACCACCGGCGTGGAAGGTACGGAGGGTAAGCTGGGTACCGGGCTCACCGATGGCCTGTGCAGCAATCACGCCCACAGCCTCACCTTTCTGTACCATCTTGCGGGTAGCCAGGTTGCGGCCATAGCACTTCATGCAGACACCATGCTTGCTCTCGCAGGTGAGCACCGAACGGATTTCCACACTCTCGATGGGCGAATCCTCAATGGCCTGTGCCACTGACTCGGTAATCTCTTCACCGGCAGCTACGATGAGTTCGCCGGTAGTGGGGTTGATGATATCGTGTACAGACACACGACCCAGGATGCGCTCTGAAAGGGTAGAGATAACCTCATCGCCATTCTTCAAAGCGGTGCATACCAAACCGCGCAGTGTACCACAGTCTTCTTCGTTGATAATCACATCGTGAGACACATCGACTAGACGACGGGTCAGATAACCTGCGTCGGCTGTCTTCATGGCGGTGTCAGCCAAACCCTTACGTGCACCGTGGGTAGAGATGAAGTACTCCAACACTGACATTCCTTCCTTGAAGTTTGAAAGGATGGGGTTCTCAATGATCTGCGCACCCTCAGCACCGGCCTTCTGCGGCTTGGCCATCAGTCCACGCATACCCGAAAGCTGTCTGATCTGGTCTTTCGAACCACGGGCACCAGAGTCGAGCATCATAAATACGGCATTGAATCCCTGGTCAGCCTCGGTCATCTCCTTCATCAGCACATTGCCCAAGTCATTGTTGATATGTGTCCAGGTGTCGATAACCTGGTTGTAACGCTCGGTATCGGTGATGAATCCCATGTTGTAGTTCTCGGTAATCTGGCGCACCTCTTCGTTTCCACGTGCCACCAAATCGACCTTCTCCTTCGGGATGATGATATCGTCGAGGTTGAACGACAGACCTGCCACGTATGCCATGCGGTAACCAAGGTTCTTGATTCCGTCGAGGAACTCACATGCCTCGGCAAATCCCACAGTCTTGATCACATCGGCAATGATGTCGCGCAGACTCTTCTTGGAGATAATCTTGTTGACATAGCCCACTTCATCGGGGATAATGCCGTTGACAATCACACGACCTACCGAGGTCTCCACAAGATGCCTAATAGGGTTGCCGTTCTCATCGAGGTCATCCACCATTACCTTAATCAAGGCGTGCAGGTCGCACTTGCCTTCGTTGTTGGCGATGATAGCCTCCTCTGGACCGTAGAAAGTGAGTCCCTCTCCCTTGGCACCGGGACGAATCTTTGTGATATAGTAGAGTCCGAGCACCATATCCTGTGAGGGCACCGTGATAGGCGCACCGTTGGCAGGATTGAGGATGTTGTGGCTCTGGAGCATCAGAATCTGAGCTTCAAGGATGGCCTCATTGCTCAAAGGCAAGTGCACAGCCATCTGGTCACCGTCGAAGTCGGCATTGAACGCGGTACATGCCAGAGGATGCAGCTGTATGGCCTTGCCTTCGATGAGTTTGGGCTGGAAGGCCTGAATACCCAGACGGTGCAGTGTAGGTGCACGGTTGAGCAATACGGGATGACCCTTCATCACATTCTCCAGGATATCCCAGATAATCGGCTCGCGGCGATCCACAATCTTCTTGGCACTCTTCACCGTCTTCACGATGCCACGCTCTATCAGCTTGCGGATGATGAACGGTTTGTAGAGTTCGGCTGCCATCAGCTTGGGCAGACCACACTCGCCCATCTTCAGCTCAGGACCAACCACGATAACCGAACGGGCAGAGTAGTCAACACGCTTACCCAACAGGTTCTGGCGGAAGCGTCCGGCCTTACCCTTGAGGGAGTCAGACAAGGACTTCAACGGACGGTTGCTCTCGCTCTTCACCGCACTGCTCTTGCGCGAGTTGTCAAACAGGCTGTCCACAGCCTCCTGCAGCATACGCTTCTCGTTGCGCAAAATCACTTCGGGAGCCTTGATTTCGATAAGTCTCTTCAGACGGTTGTTGCGGATGATGACACGACGATAGAGGTCGTTGAGGTCAGAAGTAGCAAAGCGTCCGCCATCCAGGGGCACCAAGGGACGCAACTCGGGAGGTATCACGGGGATAATCTTGAGAATCATCCACTCGGGCTTGTTAATCTCCTTGCTTGAGCGGAATGCCTCCACTACCTGCAGGCGCTTCAGAGCCTCGTTCTTGCGCTGCACGGAAGAGTCGGAATTGGCACGGTCGCGCAGTTCATACGACAGGGAGTCGAGATCCAGACGGGCAAGGAGGTCATAGATAGCCTCGGCACCCATCTTGGCCACGAACTTGTTGGGATCGCTGTCATCCAACAGGTCGTTTTCTGCAGGCACCACATTGTCCAACAAATCATTGTATTCATCCTCTGACAAAAGGTCGTAGGCATTGGAACCTGGCAGGGGATTGCCCTCTGCATCGGTACGACCAGCCACGATACCCGGCTGAATCACCACATAGCGCTCATAGTAGATAATGGCATCCAGTTTCTTGGTAGGCAATCCGAGCAGGTAGCCCATCTTGTTGGGCAGCGAACGGAAGTACCAGATATGTGCCACGGGAACCACCAGTTCGATATGACCGGTACGCTCGCGACGCACCTTCTTCTCAGTCACTTCCACACCGCATCGGTCGCACACAATACCCTTGTAGCGGATGCGCTTGTACTTGCCGCAGGCACACTCGAAATCCTTGGTAGGACCGAAGATACGCTCGCAGAAAAGTCCATCACGCTCGGGTTTGTAGGTACGGTAGTTGATGGTCTCAGGTTTTGTTACCTCACCAAACGAGTTTTCCAGCACCTCTTCAGGAGAAGCCAGACCAATGGTTATCTTGGTGAAATTACTCTTTATCTTTGTATCTTTTTTAAAAGCCATATTCTTTAGATTGTATTTATCGATGGTTTTAATCCAGGGTGACACTCAAACCAAGTCCCTTCAACTCGTGCAGCAACACGTTGAGCGATTCGGGAATACCGGGAGTAGGCATCGGCTCGCCTTTGACGATGGCCTCGTATGCCTTGCTGCGGCCTACCACATCGTCTGACTTGATGGTCAATATCTCTTGAAGCACATGGCTGGCACCGAAAGCCTCGAGTGCCCAAACCTCCATCTCTCCGAAACGCTGTCCACCAAACTGTGCCTTACCTCCAAGAGGCTGCTGTGTGATGAGCGAATACGGACCGATAGAACGGGCATGCATCTTGTCTTCCACCATGTGGCCCAACTTGAGGAAGTAGGTGATACCCACAGTGGCGGGCTGGTCGAAACGCTCTCCTGTCTCACCGTCGTACAGATGGGTTGAGCACAGGTGGGGCAAGCCTGCCTTGTCGGTCCACTCTGCCAGGTCGTCCAGTTTGGCACCATCGAAGATAGGAGTGGCGAACTTCACGCCCAGGCGCTTGCCGGCAGCACCGAGGATGGCCTCGAAAATCTGTCCCAGGTTCATACGTGAGGGCACACCCAGAGGGTTGAGCACCAAATCCACAGGACGTCCGTCTTCCAGGAACGGCATATCCTCCTGGCGCACCACCTTGGACACGATACCCTTGTTACCGTGACGACCTGCCAACTTATCACCTACACCAATCTTGCGTTTCTTAGCAATATACACCTTTGCCATCTGCAAGATACCTGAGGGCAGTTCGTCACCGATGGTGATGGCAAACTTCTTGCGCTTCATCTCGGCATCGAGCAGCTTGAACTTCTTCATGTAGTTGATAATCAACTTGGAGATGAGATCATTGGTATGCTCGTCATCGGTCCACTGACTGATCTGAATATCGCTGTACTCCAGGTTCTTCAGGTTGGTCATGGTAAACTTGCTGCCCTTGGTGATAATCTCGGCACCACTGTAGTCTTTGATGCCCTGAGACACCTTGCCCTCTGTAAGGGTGAGCAACTTGTCTACCAGAATATCCTTCAGGTCTTCGCCCTTGGCTGCATATTCCTCGTCAATCTTTGCCAAGACAATCTTGTCTTGCTGTTTGGTCTGACGGGTCTTGATGGCACGAGCAAAGAGTTTCTTGTCGATAACCACACCCGAGAGAGAGGGATTGGCCTTGAGTGAAGAGTCTTTCACATCGCCTGCCTTGTCACCGAAGATGGCACGCAGCAGTTTTTCCTCTGGTGAGGGATCGCTCTCTCCCTTGGGAGAAATCTTACCGATGAGGATATCACCGGGCTCTACACGGGCACCCACACGGATGATACCGTTGTCGTCGAGGTCCTTGGTAGCCTCCTCACTCACGTTGGGAATATCGCTGGTAAACTCCTCCAGACCGCGCTTGGTTTCGCGCACATCGAGCGAGAACTCATCCACATGCACAGAGGTGAGCACATCTTCGCGTACGATACGCTCGTTGAGCACAATGGCGTCCTCATAGTTATATCCTTTCCAAGGCATGTAAGCCACAAGCAGGTTGCGACCCAAAGCCAGTTCGCCGTTCTCGGTAGCGTATCCCTCGGTAAGGATGTCGCCCTTCTTCACACGCTGACCCTTGGTACAGATAGGACGAAGGTCGATGGTCATATTCTGGTTGGTACGACGGAACTTGGGGATGCGATACTCGCGCAGGGCGGGTTCAAAGCTCACGAAGTCCTCGTCTTCAGTACGGTCGTAAAGCACGCGGATGGTAGTGGCATCTACATACTCTACCACACCGTCGGTCTCAGCAGTAATCATAGTACGGGAGTCCTCGCACACCTGCTTCTCGATACCTGTTCCCACGATGGGAGCCTCGTTGTGAAGCAGAGGCACTGCCTGACGCATCATGTTGGAGCCCATCAGCGCACGGTGGGCATCGTCGTGCTCCAGGAAGGGGATGAGCGAAGCTGCAATAGAAGCGATCTGCTGCGGTGACACGTCCATCAGATCCACATCCGAAGGAGGCACCACAGGGAAGTCGGCATCCTGACGGCACTTCACCACCTCACGGATAAAGGTACCATCATCGTTGAGCGGAGCATTGCCCTGACCGATGATATGCTCTTCCTCCTCCTCTGCGGTAAGATACACCACATTCTCGTTGTTCAGGTTGGCGATACCGTTCTCCACCTTACGGTAAGGTGTCTCGATAAATCCGAGCTCGTTGATCTTGGCATACACGCAGAGAGATGAGATAAGTCCGATGTTAGGACCTTCAGGGCTCTCGATGGGGCACAGACGGCCGTAGTGAGTATAGTGTACGTCGCGCACCTCAAAACCTGCACGCTCGCGTGACAGACCGCCAGGACCCAATGCAGACAAACGGCGCTTGTGAGTCACCTCTGCCAGAGGGTTGGTCTGATCCATGAACTGCGACAGAGGATTGGTTCCGAAGAACGAGTTGATAACGCTCGAAATGGTCTTGGCGTTGATAAGATCGGTGGGAGCAAACACCTCATTGTCACGCACGTTCATGCGCTCACGAATCGTTCTGCTCATGCGTGCCAGACCGATAGAGAACTGGTTGCTCAACTGCTCACCCACGGTTCTCACACGGCGGTTGGACAAATGGTCGATATCGTCAACGGTGGCCTTGGAGTTAATCAGCTGAATGAGATACTTGATAATCTCGATGATATCCTCCTTGGTGAGCACACGCACATCCATCTCGGTGTGCAGTCCCAACTTCTTGTTGATTCTGTATCTACCCACATCTCCCAAGTCATAGCGTTTGTCTGAGAAGAACAGGTTCTGTATCACCTCACGTGCCGATGCATCGTCAGCGGGATCGGCATTACGCAACTGGCGGTAGATATACAGCACAGCCTCTTTCTCGGAGTTACTGGGGTCTTTCTGCAGAGTATTGAAAATAATAGAGAAATCCTGTGCCAGACTTTCGTCCTTGTGTACGAGGATGGTCTGTGCACCACTCTCCAGAATATCCATCATCTTTTCCTCGGTAATCTCGGTTTCACGGTCCATGATTACTTCGTTACGCTCGATAGATACTACCTCACCGGTATCCTCATCTGCGAAGTCCTCGTTCCAGCTCTTCAGCACACGGGCGGCCAACTTGCAGCCAAGCACCTTCTTCAGGTTTGCCTTGGTCACCTTCACCTCTTCTGCTAGGTCAAAAATCTGGAGTATCTCCTTATCGGTCTCGAAACCGATAGCACGAAGCAGAGTGGTTACGGGCAACTTCTTCTTGCGGTCGATGTAAGCATACATCACATTGTTGATGTCGGTGGCAAACTCAATCCACGAACCCTTGAACGGGATAATACGTGCAGAGTAGAGTTTGGAACCGTTGGCATGCACACTCTGTCCGAAGAACACGCCCGGTGAGCGGTGTAACTGCGACACCACTACGCGCTCGGCACCGTTGATAACAAAGGTACCATTGGATGTCATGTAGGGAATTGGACCGAGGAACACGTCCTGAACCACCGGCTCAAAATCTTCGTGATCGGGGTCAGTGCAATAAAGTTTCAACTTGGCCTTCAAGGGTACACTATAGGTCAAGCCGCGCTCCAGACACTCGTCAATGGTGTATCTGGGCGGGTCGATATAGTAATCCAAGAACTCAAGAACGAAATTGTTTCTCGTGTCGGTGATAGGGAAATTCTCGGCGAAAACCTTATACAAACCGTCATTCTTGCGTTCTTCAGGTGGAGTATCCAACTGCAGGAAGTCTTTGAACGACTTTAGTTGCACATCAAGGAAGTCCGGAAGGGGCATCGGATTCTTGACGCTTCCAAAGTTAACTCTGTTATCTACTAATTTTGAAGCCATATATATTGATATAGTTATCTATCTGAATGCGAGAAATACATCATCAAAGCACTGTTCTCTCTCAGGATGACGTACAAAAAGAAAACAAAGGGTTAAGAATCTCCGACTGGGAGACTCTTAACCCTTATGTATTATGTAGCAATTGAAAATTACTTGAGTTCAACTACTGCACCAGCAGCCTCGATGGTCTTCTTCAGGTTCTCAGCCTCGTCCTTAGACAAGCCTTCCTTCAGAGTAGAAGGTGCACCGTCAACGAGGTCCTTAGCCTCCTTCAAACCAAGACCGCAAGCTTCCTTAACAGCCTTTACAACCTGCAGCTTAGCTGAACCAGCCTCCTTCAGAACAACGTCGAAAGAAGTCTTCTCTTCAGCTGCGGCAGCAGCGCCACCAGCAGCAGGACCAGCAGCAACAGCAACAGCTGCAGCAGCGGGCTCAATTCCATACTCGTCCTTCAGGACTGTTGCCAACTCATTTACTTCCTTAACTGTAAGATTTACTAATTCTTCAGCAATAGCTTTGATATCTGCCATTTTATTTAAATTTTATTGATTTTTAATGTTGATTATTATGACTTTATTTAGTGTCTTTTCCGACGTTTATTCAGGACGCTCGCCTAAAGTCTTCAGCACACCATGTATGGTGTTTGCCCCTGATTGAAGAGCAGAAACAACGTTCTTTGCAGGCGACTGCAGCAGAGCCACAACATCTGCGATGAGTTCGTTCTTGCTCTTGAGAGATGCCAGTTCCTCAAGTTTGTCAGCACCAACGAAGAAGCTCTCTTCCACATACGCTGCTTTCAGCGCAGGTGTAGCATCCTTGGTGTACTCCTTGAGCAATTTGGCGGGCACATTGGCTGTGTTGCAGAACATCACAGTCGTATTGCCTTTCAAGCAACCATAGAGTGGTTCAAAATCAATATCCGAAGCCTCGAAAGCCTTGTGAAGAAGGGTGTTCTTCACAACAACCATCTTGATTTCGTTCTTGAAGCACTTTCTGCGCAATTCACTGGTCTTCTCAGCACTGAGTCCCTCTGCATTTACCAGGTAAAAGTGAGGATATTCCTTCAGTTTGGCACCAAGTTCTGCGATGATAGTATCTTTTAATTCCTTTTTCATTTTACTAAACTTTTACGAGTTATTCAACTGATTTCGGATCTACCTTGATACCCTTACTCATCGTACTTGAGATGAAGACGCTCTTCAGATAAGTACCCTTCGCAGCTGCGGGCTTCAATTTGATAATGGTCTGGATAAACTCCTTGGCATTATCGAAAATCTGGTCCTCAGTAAATGAAACTTTGCCGATGGATGTATGCACGATACCAGCCTTGTCAACCTTGAAGTCGATTTTACCCTGCTTCACGTCCTTGACAGCCTTTGCAACGTCCATGGTTACGGTACCGCTCTTGGGGTTAGGCATCAGGCCACGAGGACCGAGCACACGTCCCAAAGGACCGAGTTTACCCATGCACGAAGGCATCGTGATAATCACATCAATATCAGTCCAACCGCCCTTGATCTTCTCGATATACTCGTCAAGACCAACATAATCGGCTCCTGCTTCTTTAGCAGCGGCTTCCGCATCGGGGGTGCAGAGGCAGAGCACGCGGGTCACCTTACCGGTACCGTGAGGCAGCGTTACTACGCCACGTACCATCTGGTTAGCCTTACGTGGATCTACGCCCAAGCGCACGTCAATATCTACAGAGGCATCAAACTTGGTGGTGGTAATTTCCTTCACCAAAGCGGCAGCCTCTTTCATAGAGTATGCTTTCCCTGCTTCAACCTTATCAGCTACTAACTTTTGATTTTTTGTCAGTTTACTCATTTCTTAATTGAAGTTATAAATTATTTTTCAGGGAAATCCCCTTTTACGGTAATACCCATACTTCTTGCAGTACCAGCCACCAGTTTCATAGCAGACTCGATAGTAAAGCAATTCAAATCGCTCATCTTATCCTCGGCAATAGCCCTAATCTGCTCCCAGGTTACGGTTGCAACCTTTTGGCGGTTAGGCTGTGCTGATCCGCTCTTCAATTTGGCAACCTCCTTCAACTGTACGGCAGCAGGAGGTGTCTTGATTACGAAACTGAAAGACTTGTCGTTGTAGTAAGTGATAACAACAGGAAGAATCTTTCCTGCCTTATCCTGGGTTCTGGCGTTGAACTCCTTGCAGAATCCCATGATGTTGA
>CALZXH010000020.1 GCA_945830055.1 uncultured Prevotella sp. | reverse complement strand
TAGGCACTCAAGGTGAGCAGTTTGGACAATGTATAGTCTGCCATGAACGACATTTTAAAGGCGGTGTTGCCACTGCTTGCCGAACTGGTAACGGTGGCTATATCCCTGGTGATAGCAGCCTGCTTACGATAAGAGATATCAAGTCGCATGTTCAGGTCGTGGTTTACGCCCGATGTTCCGCTACGCTTGGTGGCTGTCTGGTTCTGCTGGTTATTGGCTTTGTTGCCCTTTCCATTCTGCGCCCCACGTATCTTGCGGGAAGCGCCAGCTCCAAACAGGTTGAAGTTGCTTATCTTATAACCCAGTCCTATCACCCAGTCCTTGCTCAACGCCTCACTGATCTGCACACTGGTGGTACTAAGGGTAAGCACACGGGTAGTACGGTACTCCACCTTGCAGGTAAGGTTGTTCTGCAGTGTCACATCCACTCCGAGCAATGGAGAAAAAGCCTCGTTGATACTCACCGTACTCACGTTGTACATACTGCTGGGAATGGGGTTGCCCGTAGTTGTCTCCTTGATAAAGCCTAATCCGTTCATATACTCCTGCCAGGTACTGAACGAAGCATAGCTACCCACGGCAAATACACTCTTATAACCATGGTTGAGATTGACGCTCTTGAAATGGTCGCGTAGCCATGGCAGTTTACCCAGACCGCTGTAACGGACAGTCCAGTTAGGTAACATACGCCTGAGCGAGGGGAAGATGTCAAGCACCGACGAACCACCCGACGAGGTGTATGCCGAAAGGAAGGCCGGAATCAGCACATCGGCACTGTAGGCATTTACCTGTCCGTACTGCGGATTATAGGTGGTACCTCCGACATTCACGCCATCAGCCAGTACTGTACCAGCCGGATATACAGCTCCCTCGTAGCGTGCCTGTACCTTCTGACGGAAGCCCTCGATACTCTGGCAGAATTTCTCAAAGGTAGGAGAATGATAACCGTTGTTGGCATCTCCCATGCCTTCGAGTGCACTGCCCAGACTCCAGGTAGTCATGGTGAAACTGCCGCTATGAGTGGTGGGCATTCCCGCATACATATACTGTATGCTGTGTGACTTGCTAGTGGTGCGACTAGCATTGAGGTCTATCTTCAGGTCGCGGATAGGTTCCAGCGTCATGCGTATCTGCAGATCTTCCGCAGCTGTAGAGGTGGCAGGTGTTGCCACACTGTCGGTACACATCAGCCATCCGTTGTCATAACTCTTGTTGATATAACTGTCGTCAATCAGACCAAAAGCGAAGTCCAAACCCGGTGCCATCACGTCACCCGTGCGCTGTCCGAAAGCATCACCCACATTGGGCAGGAATCCCGGCAGTGTCATGGCATACTGGTTGCGGTAAGAAATGCTCACATTGCGTACCATCATCAGGAAGCGTGCAGCATACTGCGCAGGATTGTACCACCACTGTTTCTCAAGAGGTTCTTTGGGAGTAATGCTCAGTTTGATTTTCACCGAGTCCTGGTTTTTGATGATTATCTTGTTGGCATCCACCACCTTGTACTTCACATCGTAGGTCTTGCCCTCCTGTGTCTTTGCGGTCACTATCAGTCGTTTGCTTTTCTTGTTATGAGCCACAGTGACGGTAGTATCAGGTCTGAGGGCTATCTCCTTTTGGAACGTGTTCTTGTTTTTTGGCAGTTCCTTCTGTTCTTTTTCCAGTGCCTTGGTGTTTTTGTCTGCAAGTTTGTCAGACGGCATCATTTTCTTGGCACGCGGATCTATCGGTTTGACTGTCTTCTTGTTTTGAGCCTTCTTTACCGTAGTCTTCTTGAAGCGGTCATTGGTCTTCTTCAGGAAGGGGATGTTATTGTACAGCGTCTCCATGTTGAAGGTACCGTTGACATTGAGTGTTCGATGGCTGGTGATGGTATTGCCCAATGTAGAGCCGTCGCTCAGCTCGGTGCCACGCACCCACGAATAGTTGGCGTTGTAGTTGGCATCTGCGTTCACCCAATTGAATATGGGCAGCTTGTTGAGAGGCAACTTATACGATGCGTTGAACGTCTGCTGATAGTCCAAGGGCGTACCCAGATTGCGGATACTGTGCCACACGGAGTCTTTCCACACCTGATACTGCTCGGGATAGAGATCCTTGTTCACCGGAACGTCAGCTGTTTCAATCTCTGCATGGGTAGCCGACTGGAAGTCGAGATGCAGGTTCTTGGTGAGATCCCAGCGCAAGGCAAACTCACGGTTCCACAGAAACTGCTGGCTGAACGAAAGGGGCAGCGTGCTTTCTCCCACTCCACTCTGCAATGTTTCCATGTCGCGTTCCTGCAGTTCATAGTAGCTGCGCGTTATCTCGCTGTTGAACGAGATATTCTGCGGCAGATAATTGAATCCGATATCTTTCGGGAAAGCCAGCCACTTGCTCTTTCCCTTGAGCTTCTTGAAAGGCTCATAGGTCTTGTACACCGGACTGTAAGTATAGTTAAGCGAGCCCTTCCACTGGTCTTCCTTTTCATATACGGTAGTCTCACCAGAGGTATAGCGGTGTGAATGACTGTAGCTGAACGAGAAGTTAGCAGGGTCGTAGGGCATGGGATGGCGCTTTGTCTTGATACCAACCCTCACATTGGACAGCGAGAAGTTGGTGTTGGTGGTACGGGTCACCGCCAGCGACTCTATGCTGTCTTTCTCATGCTTGTCGGCAGCGGCATCCAGCGCATCAGACAGTTCCATATCGCTGTCCAGCGGATTGTACTTGGGCCTTGTCTCCTCCTTGGTGATAGAGTAGTAAAGAGGTGCTGTCACCTGTGCCTTGTCGGGGAAGAACTTACCCAATTCCAGATTGGCTGTGAAACTATAGGTCTTGTAATCGTCCATAGAGCGCTGTGCCAGCGATTCCTCCAGTCCGCCAAAGCCCTCTGTGACCATCTTTCCCGTGAGGTTAATGGTACCGAAATCGGAGAGTTGCATGTTCAATGTACCGCTGGCAGCCCATCCACCCTTGTTGTTGAACTCACGCAGGCGCAATTCGTTGACCCATATCTCACCCGACTTCTCCTGATTGGTAAGGTTTCGCACACCTATCATCATGGTCTTCACCTCACCCAGTGTGGGGTTGCCCATCACAGAGATACGGTGCGAAGGATTGTCACTGCTGTATTCGGAATACTCTCTGGTGTACGCGGCTCCGCCCACTGCCTTAGCCTTGTTGCGTGCCTTCTTGATGGCAGTAAAAGCTGTCAGGTCGATATCGAGCATATTCTCCTGCGGCCATACCGACACACGGTCTTCCTGCGAATAATGCCCGGCAGGAGTAATCTTCAGTGGAATTTCATATTCATAATAATTGTTCTTGTAGTCGCTACCCAGACGTATGAACACTGCCAACTGGTCGTTTTGCAGGTTGGTGGTATTCTGCTGGAAAGCATTGGCATGCACAAACATCTGCAGACGTTTATACTGGCGCAGGTCAAGTGTGGTCTTCTTATACACCGCCTTTGCCTCTCCCTTGCCCATGTTCTTCACAATGAGGCACATCGCCTGCTCGTTGCTCTCCACCAATTGCGGCTGCGAGGGGTCGGTCACTCGGCTGATGCCCGGCGGCAAGACATAGTTTACAGGCAGTTTGTCGGTATATTCCTCGATATTGACATTGCTCACCTCCATGGTCGCAGTACCTGCAGAGGAGGTAGTGAGTTCGTTGGTATAGGTGCGCCATTCGCCCCTTACCAAATCGAGACTGCCAAAACGAAGTACGATAGGAAGTTCGAAATTGGTGAGGAACATACGCATAAAGCGGATGGAACTGAAGTCGCTGATGGAACCGACCTTGGTGCGATGGGCATCGTTGATGGGAATACGGAACTTGTACCACTTCACCTTTTCTGTCTTTCCGTTGCGCAGGCGGGTACTGGTTTCACGCACATCAGCAATATAGTTGTTGCCCACATTGTTTTCGTTGAGGTCTTCCGGACGGATACTTACCTTGTATTCAAAGTAGCGTTCATACTCGTTGAGTGTGAAGTCCTGGTTAATATCCTCCACATCGGGAGTGGTTTTGTAAGAGGTATCGTAACTCTCGTTGTTGCTGTCGTTGTCGGGTGAGTTGCCTTGCGGGTTGTTGATGCGCTTGTAGCGCTCCAGGATAGGAGTCTGAGCCTGATCAAAATCCGAGCCACGGTAGTAATGGTAATTGTCATTGGCAGGGTCAATGCTCCAAGCCTGTCGGATGCTGTCGTTGGCAATGGTACTTACAAAATTGTTGAAGGTGGCGTAAGATTCAAAACTGCGCTCTTCCTCGTCGTTCAGTCCGTTGAGTCCCACATCCTGCTTGGCCCTTGAACCAGAGGTAGTGGCAAAGGCATAGGTCTGTGTCGCCTGCACGGGTATCTTTCCCCATTGGGTAGTGGTGAAACTGCTGGTGCCATCTACAGGCATTCCGCTCTCGTAGAACTTCTTGCCGTCGGGCAGCACATCCTCGCTCACTTCACCGAGATTGACATACAGGTCACCGCCATAGGATGCCGCATTGGGCTGGCTGCTGGTGTAGATGAAAGGATCGAGCAGCCAGAACTCTATATATTCGATATTGGCACTCTCAAAGTCAGTGGTTTCCAGTTTACGCATCATACCACCCCATTTGCTTCGCGGCGTAGTAAAATATCCGTCGGTACCTATGCTGGTAGTGAAGTTATAAGGACCACGCTCAGAGGGATAGTATGCCATGTTGAGGATACTCAGGGTGGATGTGGCGCCGTTATAGGTACTCTGGTCACGGTTGGGATAGAGTTCGCTGACATACACCTCGCGGACATAGTGATTGGACAATTGTTCCAAATCACCCTTGATATGCGACGGGGTAAGCGAACTGCTCTGGTAGGTGAAGATGGGGTCGATGGTGTACCATGCCATCTGTGCACGGTTGTAGCCAGCCGTCAGTCCTGCCTTGTCGCTGTGTTCGGGAAACATGGACGGCACGCTGGACAGCACCCACGATTTGGGGTCTATCACACTGATGCCGTTCTTGGTATTCTCAAAGTCATCGATATACGAGGCATTGTCCTGTGTACCGCTTGCCTGACCGGCAACGAGTTGGGCGAACTCTCCGGTGAATGAGATCTGCGATGGTTTGGTAAGATGCAGTCCGGGCAGGAGGTCAAGCATATTGGTAAGCCACTGGCTTTCCTTCTTCCAGTTCAGGTTCACTCCCCAAAGGAAGTTATTGAGCGGTTCCGATCCCATATTCACCTTAGAGGTCAACGGCTGCTCGTGCAGGTGCATGAAAGTACCTCCTATCTGGAAATCCTTGGAGAATTCGTACTCCCAGTTCAGTCCCCACATGGTCTTTCGCTGCATGCCGTATTCGGTATCACTCTCCAGACTCACGTTGACAGAAGTGCCTGCATCAATAATGCTCTGATTGAGGATGGTCACCTCACCGGCTGCATAGTCCACGCTATAGTCAGACCCTTCGGTAAGTACCACTCCGCCCGCAGTGACTACCACCGACCCCTGCGGTACGTTGTAGGCTCCCAAGGATATCACGTTGGCAGCATGCCCCTTGAACTGTCCCGAAAGGCGGTACTTGTCTTTTTCTGCCACCTGCTTGGCAGCAGTCTTGGTAGTGTCGTAGAGTTCCTGGAACACGTATTTGTCTATCTTGTCATCCGACAGACCCTTGGTTTTCAGTGCATTCCTCATTCCCTCACCAAAAGGTTCTGCTGTTGGGAAGAATATGCGGCCGTTCTGAACGGTATAGCCCTCCACAAAGTCGAACTTGGCATCAGAGCGCACCTTGTTGTTGGCATCCAGACGATCGCAACCCATCACCTTGATAAGGGGTTCCTTGGCAGTGCTACCCGAAGAAGAGGCAAACGATTCGGGCAGGTAGTTCAAATATACACCTGCCGTATCGCTCTGGTATTTCACATCCAGACGGAACTTTGTCTTCTCCACCGTGGAGGCAAGATAGTACACGTTTTTCATCATCAGCCGCCAGTTTGCCATCTGCGGACTGTTGTTGGTGTTCTTGATGGCCTTGACAAACAGCGCTTCTGAAGTATTGGTATTGTCTGCGGCAAACTCACCCACTTGATAGGTCTGACCGTTGTACGTATACTCGTATGCCACGGCAAGCACCTGGTCGGGCTGCAGTCCCGTTTTGAGCGAGATATAGCCCAGCGACTTGTTCAGCGTGTACTCCGACGAGGTAAGCAGGCGTGCGCTCTGCACCTTTTCGTAGTCCACGCCGCCTGAGAATCCGGGAATACCACCCAGTACATCACTTGTCTGGTCTATGTTACGGGCTGCCGCATACTGCGACACCATCATCTGGTATTCCTGGTTAGCGGCATTGGAAGGCACCATCTCAATGGCAGAGGAGCCCCACTGGACGGTATTGCTGGTGTATTTGCTTTCAGCCAGGTCGGCAAGGGCAATGATATTGCGTGTATTGGTGGTATTTCCGCTACGGTTAGTCACCCATACCTCAATACGTGTGATTGAGATACCCGACATAATGTGGGGCAGGGTGCGCATGTGCTGGTCATAATGGCTGCGGAAATAGTGTGCCAGGAAAAAGTGGCGGTTCTCCTCATAGTCGGCGGCATCGATATCAAAGGGGGTAGTCTGCGTACCTCCTTTTGACGATACACTCTTGGTGGTGGACTTCTTCTGTGAGAGCACAGCCTGCAGCTTCAACTTGCCGAACTGAAGGTCGGTACGCACACCGAAGAGCGAACTGGCACCCTTGATGAGCGAGGAGTTGGTAGGAAAGGTCACATTGCCCGCCTCCACCAGCTTGATAATCTCATCTTCCTTTCCCTCATAGCGCAGTTTGATATTTTTGGAATCAAAGTCAAAGGTGGCATCGGTATTGTAGTTCAGGTTCAGGTTCATCTTGTCACCCACCTTACCGTTGAGGTTCAGGTTGATTTTCTCGTCAAAGTCAAAAGCCTTGGTTTTCCTATTCCTGACGGGCAGCGATGGGTTGTCAATGCTCTTCAGGTTGGCTCCCACCTTGAGTTCTGCGGTTCCCTGTGTCTTGATACGCACGCCTCCAGGACCGAAAATCTTCTCTGCAGGTCCCAAATCAAACTTCATATCGCTGAACGAGAATTGTTCCTTGCCCTGGTTGGCGGTATTTTCTGCATCCTTCTTCTTGAAAAAAGCCTGTGCCTCGCGGCGTTCCGTCCACTGCATGTATTCCTCCGGACTCATCAGGACAGGCGCATTAAGATAGGTATCACCCATTTTTGTACCCAGCACATAGCCTCCCAAAGTGTCGTTATATACCACCTGCGACTTGAGGTTGTCGGGAGTCTTCAGGTCGAGCGACATCGAATCAAGGTCCTCGGTGGTCAGAGGCACAGTGCGCTTTACCCTCCACCTTGCATTCAGCAGGGAGTCAGGTATGCTGTCATCGGCCGCCACCAGTCGTGGCTGCGCCTTTGGAGTGGGTCTTTTTCGGGTATTATCGTCTTGCGGAGCAGCCAAAGCCACCACTCCAAGCAAGCAGATAAGTATGTAGGATATACGTCTCAATGTCTTCTTCTGTCGTCAAGGGCACTGCTACTTCAACAGTTGGAGTGCCATCTTTACCACTTGTTCTACGGGTGCATCGGGGTGTTCCTGCAACAGCTGCACCACCACCTTCTGCGACGGAGCGGGTGCAAAGCCCAGCATGGTGAGTGCACCCACAGCCTCATCCTTCACCACATTGTCGATAGGTGATTCCACGGCACCTCCAGCGGGAATCTCTTCGGCTATGCCCAATGCCACTATCTTGTCGCGCAGTTCCACGATGATACGCTGTGCTGTTTTCAGTCCGATGCCCTTCACACTCTTTATCAATCTCTCATTGCCAGTAGAGATGCAGCCACACAGCTCCGGAACGCTCATGGCAGAGAGCATCATGCGGGCGGTAGCGGCTCCCACTCCCTGTACACTGATGAGCAGTTCAAACATCTCGCGCTCTTTTTTCCCGGCAAAGCCGTAAAGCAGATGGGCGTCTTCCCTTATCACCTCATAGGCATAGAGCTTCACTTCTTTCTTGCCTTGGATGGCTGTATAGGTATTGAGCGATATGCCCATGCTATAGCCTACCCCGGCGGCTTCTACTACCGCCTGTGCCGGATTAAGTTCGGTCAGTTCGCCTTTAATATAGTCTATCATTACAGTGTTCTTGGTTAATGTATTGAGAAGTGACCGTTTTTCGGCACACCTCACCGTAAAATATAACGCATTATACTGAGATTTATTGTGCTTTTCCACCTACAGAATGTGGCAAACAGATACATTGTTGGGTTCTTTTCAAAAAATAACGTTACATTTTGTAAGGTATTTCACACAAATTCAGTACTTTTGCAACACCTTTCACCCTCTACGCACCTATAATATAAGGAATAGGGGCTGGACGGAATACCCGATGAAAGGCTGGAAAGCAAACTCAAATACAACACAATATCAAAAAACAACGACAACATGAAAAAGATTAGAGCAGCCATCGTAGGATATGGCAACATCGGCCGCTACACGTTAGAGGCACTTCAAGAAGCAGAAGATTTTGAAATAGCAGGCGTAGTAAGGCGCTACGGAGCTGCAGACAAGCCCGCAGAACTCGCAGACTATGCCGTGGTGAGCAACATCACCGAACTGAAGGACGTAGATGTTGCCATCCTCTGTGCTCCCACACGCAGTTGTGAGGAGTATGCAAAACAGATTCTCCCCATGGGTATCAACACCGTGGACAGTTTCGATATTCATACCTCTATCTGCGATTACCGCGCCACCTTGATGCCCATCTGCCGTGAGCATAAGGCGGTGAGCGTGATTGCCGCCGGTTGGGACCCGGGTTCTGACTCCGTGGTTCGCACCTTGATGGAGGCTCTCGCACCCAAAGGACTCAGCTATACTAACTTCGGTCCCGGCATGTCGATGGGGCACAGCGTATGCGTGCGCTCCAAAAAGGGCGTGAAGAATGCGCTCAGCATGACCATCCCCTTGGGCGAGGGTATCCACCGCCGTATGGTATATGTAGAACTGGAAGAGGGAGCCACTCTGGAACAGGTGACGGCCGACATCAAGGCTGACCCCTATTTTGCAAACGACGAGACCCACGTGTTTGCTGTGGAGTCGGTGGATGCCGTGCGCGATATGGGACATGGTGTACACATGGTGCGCAAGGGTGTAAGCGGAAAGACACAGAACCAGCGCATCAGTTTCGATATGAGTATCAACAACCCCGCCCTCACCGCACAGATTCTGGTAGGCGTGGCACGCGCTTCCATGCGCCTGCAACCAGGATGCTACACCATGATTGAAATTCCCGTGGTAGATTTGTTGCCCGGAGAGCGCGAAGACCTGATTCGCCACTTGGTGTAATCTTCGGGCTTCTATATAACATTTCAAGTCCTTGCATCCCGACTGTAGCAGTTGCGGGATGCAAGGACTTGTTTTTCTCAAAAATATAAGGTGGTCTGTTTTCACAAAACCACCTTCATAAGACAGAATTTTATCGTCTGTTAATCCTTCATTAGACTTGAAATATCAGTCATAGTACCGCTAAATTCAAAACTTCCGTTCATCCAGCTATAACCTGAAGGTAAAGATGAGCCGCTATAAACATCATTGAATCCATCACCTCCATACATACAGAGATTTTCGATTTTCACATTAATAGTGTTACCAACCCTATTAATAGTCAACTTTCCGGGACTCTTCACATTGAGGAAAATGTTTCTTGGTTCCCAAGCATAGGTCGCTGAATAATCAATTCCATCACCAACAAACTTGCCGCCACGATCAAACCAAATTTCATACTCGTCGGGATTGAGAGTTATATTCTCAAATGAAGTAACTGGTTCTGCAAAATATATTTGGAAATCCATGCAGTTTGTAAAGCTCCTGTCAATGGAAAGCCAATTGTGGTTTGTGAATATCAACTCTCCGTCTTGACTGTTATAATAATAGCAATAACCAAACCCAATGCTTTCTCCATTCAGCACAAGAGTACCATTGTTACTATCTCTACCATTGTTGTTGTCATCGTCACTGCTACTGCATGAAGCCAATCCAGAAATCATGCACACGGCCATCAATACAAGACCGATTTTTCGTAATGTTTTCATTTGTATTTAATTTTAGTTTATAAAAAGTAAATTTCCTGAGCATTCATTCCTGAAGCTCCATATCATTTTCAAGATTATAACCACACAAATCCTGTCACATGTCCTGTTGTTATGAACATTTTGGAAAGTGCGTTGCAAATATAGCAAATAAAACAGACAAACTCAAAAATAATTGTACATTTTTTAATGAATCATGGTTTGACGATACGCAGTTCATAGACAGGCAGACTGCGCCCGTTAGAGGTTACCCTGACCTTGACCGTGTGTTTGCCCTGCAACAATGCTGCGGGTATCTCACACTGTGCATTGGCAAATCTGTCTTCATCGCGGGCGCTTTCCACAGTAAGCACAGGAGTGCCATCCACGCTGACGGTAGCATTGCCCCGCTCGGCAGCCCAGTATTTCACCATCAGGATTCTGGACGTTTGCTCCTCTCCCACATTCATGGAGTATTCAAACCATCCCTTGTTGGCTTGGCGGAAACGCTCGTCATGGGCAGCTCCCTGCTTGGTCTTTTCCTGCAACATCCCATGGTCTGCCTCACTCTGCTGTCTGCCCGGCTGCACATAGTCGATGGTGCGCGCGTGCACAGCCTGCACGGAGTCTTCCTGTCGCTTGGCTTCCGCCTGCATCTGCTGCCATTTTTCGGGCGTCACATTGAGCCAGTACATCATATAACGGCTGTCGTGCAGGGTGTTGAAGGGTTGTAGCACCAGCCTCTTTCCCTCTGCATTGAGCACCTGATAGGAGCCAAAGTCAAAGGTAAGTTTACCGGTATCCACAGGACGGATAGCCGACTGCAGCTCATCCCTATCACCGAGAAGGATGGGAGCAGAATAGATGTTCAACTGTTTTCCTGCTGCGATATGGCCCATTCTGCTGTCATCGGCATGGAGCCCTCTCAGGTCTTCCGTATCTGTCTTGGCACAAAGCAGCACCGGACCATACTTGACTGCCACATAATCCTCGGCATGAGGCAACGGCTCTACCCTTATGTTCATGGGTAGCGATACCTCCACCAAATCCCCCTTCTTCCACTTACGGTGAACTACAGCATACCCCTTTTCCGCATTGCAAGCCAGCGGTTTGCCGTTGACACTAAGGGAGCAACCGCCTTGTGTCCACCAAGGGATGCGTACCATCAGGGCAAAAGTGCCCTTGCCCTGCACCTTGATGCGCGTGACAGGCTCATAGGGGAAGGAGGTGGTCTGCTCTATCACCATGTCCCTGGCTTTCCAGTTCAGGGTGGAGGCAGCGAAAAGGTTCACCCAAAGAGTGTCGTTATTTACAGAACGGGTATAGATAAACTCCCCATACTTGCCATGATTCTCCATACCGCTGCCCACACAGCACCACATGGCCTGGTTAGTCTGCGAATAAACCCTGTAATGCTGCGGGCGCGCCGGAGTGAAATATACATAACCGCCCGTTACAGGATGCTGGGTGGAAAGGATGTGGTTGAGCAGAGTGCTCTCGTAGAAATCGGCATAACGGCTATCGTGCTCGTCCATAAACAGACATTCTGACAACTTGAGCATATTATAACTGTTACACGACTCCACTCCCTCGGCACTGGTGATGAAACGGTGGTACTTGGTAGCTGCGGGAAACCACTCGTTGATGGAGTTGCCGCCCACGGCAATGGTACGCTGTGTGACCACGTCCTGCCAGAAGAAACGGGCTGCCTCTCCATACGCCTCATCCCCACCGCAGGATGCAGGAGTGTGGGCATGCTGCTGATAGACACGCTCAAAACCGATGACCTTAGGCACCTGGGTGTTGGCATGCCTGTTGTCCAAGGTCACAGATTTATGACCTGCCATGCCCTGAAGCAACCACTTGTGAGAGAAACGGCACGCCTCCTTGAGATACTTGGCTTCGCCCGTCATGGCATAGGCATCGGCATACATCTCGTTCATTCCGCCATACTCCTGCTGTAACGATTGCTCTATCTGCTCGTCGCTGAGATGCTGTGTCATCGCCACACCCCAATCGCAGAGTCTCAGGAACATGCGTCGTGCATCCTCCCTGCCGGCATAGAGCCAGGCATCACGCAGTCCGGCATAGAGTTTATGTATGTTATAGAAGGGCACCCACCATTTCCACACTACGTCGATCTCTCCTGAGGCGAAGCGG
Source organism: uncultured Prevotella sp. (assembly GCA_945830055.1). Classification (GTDB taxonomy): domain Bacteria; phylum Bacteroidota; class Bacteroidia; order Bacteroidales; family Bacteroidaceae; genus Prevotella. The sequence continues at coordinate 21,085 of CALZXH010000020.1, read as the reverse complement.
GTGAAGAACTCCTTGGAACGTGGCACGCCACCCACATAGCCGCGCATCAGGGTGTCGGTTCCGTTTTCCCATGCCTGCTGCGCTTTAGCGATACGGTCCAGACACCAGTCCAGCCGTTCAGCCAACTGCTTTCTGGTATTCTCATCCTGACACGATGCCCATGCAATAGCCAGGGCACTGACATAATGTCCGCCCACATGACCGTCCAGTCCCACCCAGTTGGCAAAGGGTTTTCCACTCTCTTCTATGCCAGCCTCATGCTCATAAGGCTGCATCAGGCGCCCGGCATCATAGGCAAGCAGCACGGAATCGTTGAGCTGCATGGCTCTGAGCAGAGGTCCCTCGCCCAGTTTCACGTCTGTCAAGGGGAAGAGTTGGGGATAAAGGGCCGTCTGGGCGTGACTCACAGTAACACTTGTGCCGAGCAGCACCGCCAGAGATAGGGATTGAAATAATCTATGTTTCATTTTTGTATTAGTTTAAGATGAATATGTTATCCACCGGTTACTGTTCCGAATAATATCTCACTTTTCCGCCGTCATCGTTTCACACAGTTTTCTTTGCAGCACACGCGCATCGAGCACCGACATCTCGCTGTCCATGATGGCAAAGGCCAGGGTATGACCGTTGGGTGCATCGCAGAAGCCTGCCAGCGAACTGATGCCATAGGGATGTGACAGGGTACCTGTCTTGGCACGTATCTTCCCGCGGGTACCGGCTTTGGTCATCTCCCGCGCCAAGGTACCATCGACACCCGCAACGGCAAGATTGTCCATCAGCGACTTGCGTATCTTCTCGTTGTTGTACCCATAACGCAGCAACGTGGTAAGTGCCAAAGGCGAAAGGCGGTTATGGGTACATAGTCCGCACCCGTCGTGGATAGTAAGCGAGGGTTGCGAAAGTCCCAGTTCCTGCTTCATGAAATACTGCAGATATTGCACTCCAGTACCGGCAGGATTGCCATACGGATAGAGCTTTGTGCCGATAGTATAGAGAAGGGCAGTAGCCTGGGTATTGGAACTGTTCTTCCACATGCGCTTGATCACCTCATCGACCGGCAGTCGGGTGATGTGCAGGGTCTTGAATCCACGGGGCACAGAGGCTTTCTGCACCTGACTGTCTTTCACTGCGATGCCCTGACCGCGCAGCGATGCCAGCAGCGCCCTCGTCACCCTCTGTTCGCCCTTATACAGCAGACCGTATTTGGCAAAGGAGAGGTCCCAGGGGTACCAGTGTTCCTCACTGGTCACGGGTTCAGTAACAGCAAGTTCAACAAAGAGTTTGCCTGTAATGCGCTTCACCCCTTTCTGCTTCAATGCCTTGGCAAAGGGTTGCAGGTCAGCCTCCATCAGTTGCGGGTTCATTCCTGCCCTGAAAGCGATGTCTCCCTGCAAAGTACCGTCTGCCAGCACCTTGCCCCGCATCATCATGGCAGTCCAATAGTGATAATCGGTGCCCAGCAGTTGCAGGGCCGCTATTCCTGTAAGCAGTTTCATACACGATGCAGAGGGCAAAGCCAGGGTATCGCAATGACCATATACAGGCTTGTCTGCAGTAAGGTCATATACATGAAAGGCAAACTGCCCTTCCGGACGCGGCAGAGAGGCAAAGCGCGCCAGACGGTGCTGCAATGCAGAGTCTATCTCTATCGGCTGTAGTGCCGTACTGTCAGTCTCCTCGATAGAAGCCGGGCGGCAACTGCACCCACTACTCAGCAAACCCATCGATACCACCGACAAGCCAGCTACTATATATATAATAATGTATATGAATCCTACTCTATGGTTTACAGTCATCTTTATTTTATCTTCATTTCTTTAAAAAGGTACATGGATTACTTGGCACCATGTTCCCAGCCTGTTGCCCGCTCCAACTGCCTGCACACCTCGGTATTGTCCATACGTCCGTGGAAGCGTTCCGCCCCCACCCCAATGGCAAAGCAGGGTACATAGCCGTCGCTGTGGTCATAGGTACCCCACGCCACATTGGCACACTCCGCCTGTATGTCTCTTACCAGCGCCGTCAACTCATTGTCTTTCTGGTAGAGGGTCTCTGTATCCGTTCCCTTGCCATCCTTCACACGGCTGTATGCCGTCTTCAGCCGTTGGGTCTGCTCCTCCGAGAGTTCCACCTTGTCCCAAAAGCCGAAATACTGTTTCAACAGTTGCTCCACCTTTTCCCAGGTGTCATCACCCGTTTTGTGCAACTGTTTGAGGGCATGTCCCAGTCGTTCTATGCTGATGTGCTGGTATTGCAGCACGTCAAGATGCAGTTGGTATTTCTTTCTGCCCATCGACAGTCCGCCCGTCTCATGGTCGGCAGTAACCACGATAAGCGTTTCATCGGGATGCTGCCTGTAGAAGTCGTATGCCACCTTGACGGCACTGTCCATGTCTATCACCTCCTGCACCACGCACATGTCGTGGGCATGACATGCCCAGTCTATCTTGCCGCCTTCCACCATCAGGAAGAAGCCGTCCTTTTTCTGCTGCAAAGCGACAAGATGTTCCACGGCTGCCTGTGTAATCTGGGTCAGCGTGAGGTCGCCCTCTTCTCTGTCCACGGCATACGGTATGCTGTGATTGTCCCTTTTGTTGGCAGCTTTGCCTTGCAGCAGTATCAGCTTGTCACTCGTCTGTTTCATCTCTTGCCACTCATCCCAGCCATAAGCTATGGCATAACCGTTCTGTTCTGCCAACTGATATAGCGTGGGCAGGTTGCCACCCTTTTTCGGTACCGCCTTCAACAAGTCGGCACCGGCAAAGAAGTCATACCCGCTCGCAGCCATCTGGGTACCAATGGTATAATACTCGGTCCTATCCTTCACATGGGCATAGTAGGCGGCAGGAGTGGCATGGTTCACGGTCACACTGGTAGCAATACCCACAGCCGCCCCAGCCTGCTGTGCCTTGTAGGCGATACCGTGCACCGGGGTGGTCTTGTCGGCGAGCATCCCCAATACTCCGTTGGCAGTCTTGCGCCCAGTGGCAAGCGCCGTTCCTCCGGCTGCAGAGTCGGTGATGCCATGGTCGCAACTCTGGGTATTCACCAGCGCCACATAGGGGAACGAAGAAAAGCACAGCGGCTCTGTTCCGATATTCCCCTTGACTGCTGCCAGATAGGTCTCAGCCATATTCACCTGGTTCACACCCATTCCGTCACCGATGAAACAGAACACGTACTTTGCCCTGCCTTGGGCACAGAGTGTTACCGCCATCACTAACAGCAGTGCCATGGCGACATATCTTTTCATCCACCTTTGTTTACAATGTCTTCTCATCTTTTCTGCCCTTTTACTTTCTGTTTCCATGATTACATAGAGGAAACATGATACATAAATTCCACGCAAATGTAGCAAAATCAGCGGATATAAGAGAATAAAATCTGCGATATTTTACAAACTTCATTTTGCATATTGCCTCACCACGGATCCCTTGCTTCACACATTACTATCGACAGACCACGTACTTTTGCCGCTATTTCGTCCCAAAAAGCGTAAATCTGTCCCAATTATTTTGCAGAATGTGCGAATTGTGCTTACTTTGCAGCCGTTTTTAACATAAATCAAGTTTTTACATGATTATTAAAATGATCATTTTCATCATCGCCTATATATTTACAGCGATGAGCGTAAACGCACAGAATGTCCAGGAGACCAGCGATATCTTTGCAACCGATTCTCTGGACATGCACCAACTGCAAGAGGTGGTGGTAAAGGGACAACTGCCCAACACCCGGCTCAAGGGCAACGCGTTGGTGACCCGTATCACGGGTTCTCCGTTAGAGAAGACGGGTACTGCTGAAGACGTGCTGGGCAAGGTGCCGGGAATGATGAAAAAGGGGAAAGACTTAGAGGTGATAGGCCGAGGCAAGCCGCTGTACTACATCAACGGCAGGAAACTGCGCGACATGGATGAACTGAAAAGAATTATGAGCGACGAGGTGGCACAGGTGGAGGTAATCATGAATCCCGGTGCCATGTACGACGCGTCTGTGAGTTCGGTGGTGAGGATAAGATTAGTGAAGAAACAGGGAGACGGCTTCGGTTTCAGCACCTTTGCCAAGACAGAACAGAGCCTGCAGAGAGGATTGAACGACCCGGAGGCGCAAATCAACGTGAACTACCGCAAGAACGGAATCGACATCTTTGCCTCTGCCAAGGAATGGCAATACCGAACGGGCAACTGGAGCAATATCGGACAACGGACCATCCACCCCGCCATCGGCGAAGAACTGTTCAACTATGTGGGCACCATGAACAACTTCTGGAAGGGCATCGGCACACACGTGGGCACGGGCTTCAACTGGCAGATAAACAACAACCACTCTTTGGGAGCCAAGATAGACTACTCTGTGCAGACAACCTCCAAGACTGTTCAGGACACATGGATGGAACAGCGCGACCACGGCGTGCTGACCGAAACGCTGCACAGCGGAAAAGACCAGTGGAGCGACAATCCCGACAATATCAGCATCAACGCATACTACAACGGTAACGTGGGCAAACTGAACATCGACTTCAATACCGATGTGTTCATCTCCAACGACAACGACCACCAACTTACACACGAGGATGCCACCAGAGAGAACAGGGATGTAACATCTGTCAGCACCTCGAAAAACAAGATGATTGCGGCTAAACTGGTGCTTTCTTATCCCATCTGGAAGGGAATGCTGAACGTAGGCTCTGAAGGAACCTTTGTGAAGCGTGACGACAGCAACGAGAACCGCGGGGCCGAACTGCCCAACTCGCTCTCGAAAGTGAAGGACAATACCTATGCGGGCTTTGTGGATTACGGACTGGCACTAAGCCGCAACATACAGGCCAACGTGGGTCTGCGCTACGAACATGTGAGGTTCAACTTCCAGGACCTGCTGAATCCAAGCAATTCCATGGAGCGGCATTACAACGACTGGTTTCCTTCTGCAGGCATCAATGCGCAGATTGGCAAGGTGAGATTGATGCTTTCCTTCAGCAGCCGCACCAATCGTCCGTCGTTTTGGCAGCTCAACAACTCGGTAACTTACCACAGCCGATACACGATGCAGAGGGGCAATGCCACGCTGAAACCCTCGAAAGAGAAGTCATTCTCGCTCATCTCTATGGTAGGAATGTTTACCGCTGGTGTCCATTATTCATACGTTACCGACCAAATTTGCTTCTGGGGACAGCAGATCAACGAGGAGGGCGGCATCATGATTTCCCACAAGAATTTGGACAAACCGCAACACTCCATGAACCTCTTTCTTACTGCCTCCAAGACCTGGGGCTGCTATACACCCTCATGGACAACGGCTTTCGTGAAGCAATGGATCACCCTCGACTTCGACAATGGCAGCAAGTCGTTCAACAAACCCATGTGGGTGTTCAACGCCAACAACGCCTTCAGATGGAAAAAGAGTTGGCAGGCAGAACTGAACTGGCACTACCACACCAAGGCAAACTACAGCAACATCGAACTGACAAGGTATCAGTTAGGCGTGGAAGCCGCCATCCAGAAATCTCTGTTGAAGGACAACGCTCTCACTCTGAGGCTTGCTGTTCAAGACATTTTCCAAAAGAACAACGAACACGTGTTCATCTATTACGGCAGTTATACGGTGGCCCAAAACAACAAATATGACTTCAACCGAGTGGTGCTGACGGTGCGCTACAACTTCAACACGGCACGCAGCAAGTACAAAGGCACCGGTGCCGGACAAGACGCACGCAGCCGTTTCGGGGGAGACAAGAAATAAGAATCATGACAAAACCAGAAAAGAACATCTTCCAACAGCCCTTGTGGGTGTCGGTATTCGCACTCACGGCAGCCATCCTCTGGGGATGGGCCTATCCACTTATCAAACTTGGGATGCACGAATTTCTGATAACCACAGAAATGACTGCATCCAAGATGCTTTTTGCAGGCATCAGATTCTGTGCCGCAGGCCTCATCATCCTCAGTGCAGCGGCATTCACCCATCGGCGCTTTGCCCTGGTCAAGCCCTCGTACTGCTGGTTCATACTGGTATTCTCCCTGCTCAACACCACCCTGCATTACGGATTCTTCTACTTAGGTCTGTCACACAGCGAGGGGGCACGGGCAGCCATCCTCAACTCGTTGAGCGTGTTTACAGTAGTGATTCTGGCATGTCTCTTCTTCAAGAGCGACAGGTTCACCATGCGCAAGACGGTGGGCTGTATCGTAGGCTTCGCCGGTATCATGGCACTCAACATGGGCGGCAAAGAGAGCGGCCACTTCACATGGCTGGGCGACGGCATGATTATCCTCAACGCCCTTTGTTCGGCATTCGCCTCGCTGATGACACGCGGACTGAGCAGGCGGGTAGATGTGTTTGTGGGCACAGGCTACAGTCTTGCCCTCGGCGGCGCACTGCTCATGATTCCTGCCCTGCTCATGGGTGCCACCCTGCCCCGCATCACCCCGTGGGGCGTCAGCATCCTTGCCATGCTCACCGCCATCTCCACCATCGGTTTTGTGCTCTACAACAGGCTCATCATCAGCAATCCGGTAGGCAAAGTGGCGATATACAACTCACTCATCCCGGTCACCGGCGCCGTTACCTCATGCCTGTGTCTCGGAGAAACATTCTACTGGAAATACGTGATTGCCGGGGCGCTTGCCACTCTGGGCATCTACCTTATCAACAAGGGCAAATAAAGTCCAGGCAAGTACGCTCTACCGTATAGGGGCGCACCTTGGTATTTGCCACTTCCACATGGGCGGGATGCACGGCATAGCCTTTAAGGGCAGCCTCATCTGCCAAGGTACTGTCGAGCATCACATCGCAGTTGGAGGAGTCCAGACGACCGTCGATGTGCACCTTGATGTCCAGCAGACCGGGCACCACACCCTGCAAAGCCTCCAGACCCTGCTTGATGCCCTGCTTCACTTCCTCTTTCTGTTGCTCGGTAAGTTCCGGATTGAGTTTCCAAAGAATGATATGTTTTACCATCGTTATAAATTTGTTTGGTGAATAATTGATTCTGTGTTGCTTTCAGACATTCACGGAGAGAAGCATCCGGAATTGCGGGTCTTGGAATGAAAAAAGGTTAAAAGTGTCTCACGACAGTTTTAACCCTTATTTTCTAACTAACTTATTATCAACTATTCATTACTCGTTCTTTCCAATACTTTCTCTGTGTTCATTATTCCACATCCCCGGCAAGTTCCCTCACGGGATTGAGGAATGTGAACTTAAGTCTGATTTACTTCTGTATGCAAAGATAGGGCGAAGTGTATAATATATCTAATATTTGTATCAAAAAAACAACGCAAACGTTTGCGATTTATCAAAATTATAGTTACTTTTGCTCAGATACGACCGAAAAAGGAAGTTAAAACGAGACAAAAAGGCGTCAACCATATATGATATATGGCGGAAAGTCAAGAAAAACCTATCTCTATTCATTGACCGTTATGGCATTAGGAAAACACAGATGTTCACTGAAGGACATGGCAGCAGAACTGGGCGTGAGTGTAGCCACCGTGAGCCGTGCACTACGCAGCAGTTCGGAAATCAGCAAGGAGATGCAGGCCAAGGTGAAGGAACTCGCCCGCAAATGGAACTACCGCCCCAATCCGTTTGCACAGAGCCTGCGCAAAGAGGCGCCCAAGATTATCGGGGTGGTGCTGCCCAATCTGGTAAGCCACTACTATGCTTCGGTACTCGACGGGATAGAAGAAGAGGCTGCCCGCGCCGGCTATTCGGTAATCAGCGCCAACAGCCATGAGGACTGTAAGGCAGAAGCACTGGCAATAGACAACTTCATCGGTCTGCATGTAGAGGGCATCATCGCCTGTCTGGCACAGAACACCACCGACTATTCCCATTTTGAAGAAATCAACGATATGGGCATTCCTCTTGTGTTCTTCGGCCGTACCTGTCTGTCAGACAAGTTCTCTTCGGTAAAAGCCAACGGAGACGAGGCTGCCCAGATGGCTACCCAGCATCTCATCGACACCGGCAGCAAGCGCATCGCCTTTATCGGAGGTCCCAACAACCTGGACATGGTGACAAGGCGCAAGCACGGCTATTTGGAGGCATTGAGAGAGAACCATATACCCATAGACCGCACCTTGGTGGCCTGCGACAAGATTGACTACGAGGTGGCGTTGCGCAATACCACAGAACTGTTGCAGCGCCCCGACCGCCCGGATGCCATACTGGCATTCAACGACATCATCACCTTTGCCGCCTTCACCGCCATCCGGCAGATGAAGCTGCGTATTCCGCAGGATGTGGCACTCATAGGATTCACGGACGATGTGCATGCAGAATATGTCACGCCGCGCCTTTCCGCCATTGTCGACAGGTCACAGCAGATGGGACAGACGGCATGCCGCCTGCTGTTGGGCAACATCAACGGCGATAAGACCATCTACCGCAAGATTGTGCCCCAGAAACTGATTATCAGGGAAACGTCGGCAAAAAACAGCGACCCGGATCAGCACTCCCTATAGAAGTCCAGTGCCTGGAATATCTCTTCTTTGGAGGCAGTTTGGTTGATGCGTATGTCGCCTACCTCACCAAGCAGGGTAAAGTTGATGGTGCCCGAAGTGTTTTTCTTGTCGTGGGTCATCCATTCCAGCAGCTCATCGTAGTCGTTGCAGGCAAACGCCATCTTGCCGTAATGCTCTTTGATGTAGTTAACCGTCTGGTACATCTTATCAGAGGGGAAGCCGGTTTTCTGCACACTCAGATACAGCTCACATATCATGCCCCATGCCACCGCATAGCCATGAAGTACCGGGGTGCGCTTCAGGGCGAACGACTCGAAGGCATGCCCCACGGTATGCCCCAGGTTCAGTGCCTTCCGGATGCCCTTTTCGGTGGGGTCGGCCTCTACGATACGCTCTTTCACCGCCACCGAGCGTGCCACCATGCCCCGCAGCACATCCAGATCAGGGCGATGGATGTCGAAGGCCAGCAGTTCAGCCCACTCTTCCACCGTACTTATCAGTCCGTGCTTCAACATCTCTGCATAGCCCGAGCACAGGTTTTCCTGGTCCATCGTACGTAGGAACACGGTATCGAGAATCACGCTGGCAGCGTTGTTGAATACGCCGATCTCGTTTTTCAGTCCTCCCCAGTTGATGCCCGTTTTTCCTCCCACCGAGGCATCCACCATCGAGAGCAGGGTGGTAGGAATATTGATATAGGTAATGCCGCGCTTGAAGGTGGATGCGGCAAAGCCGCCAAGGTCGGTCACCATCCCTCCCCCAAGGTTTATCATCAAGGAGTGGCGTGTGCCTCCTCCACCGCCCAGCGCACTCCATACATGTCCCAGCGACTCGATGTCCTTATGGCTGTCGGTGGCACCGATGGTAATCGTCTGTGCTCCCTTCAGGCATTCCGTCTGTAGGGCGATGGGCAGACACAGCTGCACGGTAGTCTCGTCTGTCAGCACGAACAGCTTGTCATACTTGCACTGGCTCATGGCGTGCTGCAGCGCCTGGGCAAGGTTATCGGATATGATGACTTCTTGTTTCTGCATACCTAACGTGGTGTTCTAATAATGTGTTTTTGTCTGATGATAATTATATGCAAAATTACACATTTTCCGCGAACATCGTGCTTCTTTGCAGGCTTTTCATCCCTATAAATGCGCTAAATGTCGAGAGAGGGGGCAGAAAAATTGCATTTTTATCTGCTGTTTTAAACTTTTCCGACCTTTCTACGTCATAACATCGTACAACAAAAAAGGCAATGAAAAAAATACTGATGATGGCAGTGTGCCTCGGCATGGCAGTGACCATGATGGCACAGCGTGTGATTAGCGGAAAGGTGATAGAGGCGGATTCGAAAGAGCCTCTGGCATCCACCACCGTAAAACTGATGAAGACGGACAGCAGTCTGGTAGCGGGAGTGCTCACCCAACTCGACGGTTCGTTCAAGGTGAAAGCCCCGGCTTCGGGCAAGTATCTGCTGAAGATTTCGTGCGTGGGCTTCAAGAACATCGTGCGCACCCTCAACATCAGCGAAGACAAGAACATAGCCTTGGGCAACATCAGCATGCAGACCGATGCCATCATGCTCCAGGGTGCCACCATCACCAAACAGGTGGCAAAGGTGATTCTCAAGGAAGACACCTTTGTATATAATGCCGCCGCCTACCGCACCCCCGAAGGCTCTGTGGTAGAGGAACTGGTGCGACGATTGCCCGGCGCACAGATTGACGATAATGGAAAGATTACCATCAACGGCAAGGAGGTGAAGAAGATACTGGTAGATGGCAAGGAGTTTATGACCGGCGATACCAAGACTGCCATCAAGAACCTGCCTACCTCTATCGTGGAGCGCGTCAAGGCATACGACGAGAAGAGCGACCTGGCAAGGGTGAGCGGTATCGATGACGGCGAGGAACAGACCGTGCTCGACTTCGGCATCAAGCGCGGCATGAACAAGGGATTCTTTACCAACAACGATGTGGCTTACGGAACGGAAGACAGGTATGCCGCCCGACTGATGGCAGCCAAGTTCAACAGCAAGTTCCGCATCATGGGTATGGGTAATGCCAACAACGTGAACGACCAGGGCTTTGGCGGAGGCGGCGGACGCTTCGGAAGAGGCAGAAGCGGACTGAACGCCACCAAGATGGCTGGCCTCAACTTCAACTTTGAGGAGAAGGGAAAACTGAAACTCGACGGTAGTGTGAGATGGAACCACAGCGACGGCGACCAGCAGACAAAATCATCTACTGAGAACTTCGTCACCACCAACGGTTCTTTCACCAACAGCCTGAGCCAGAACTTCTCACGCTCCAACAGCTGGAATGCCAACATGCGCATCGAATGGACTCCTGACACCATGACCAATATCTCGTTCCGCCCCTCGTTCAGCACATCCAGCAGCGACGGACTGACCAGCAGCCTGTCGGCCACGTTCAACGAAGACCCCTATCTGTACACCGCCAACCCACTGAGTGAAGATACCTACGACATGATGAACGAGAGGGGCGCCATGGTCAACAGCCGCGAGAACAACTCTCTGTCATACAGCACTTCAAAAGACGTGTCGGGCGTGTTGCAAATCAACAGAAAACTGAACAGCATGGGGCGCAACCTCACACTGAGGCTCAATGCCAGGTATAGCGACAGCGACAGGAAAGCCTTGTCAACCAATAACGTGCACCTGTATCAGAAGAAGAACATCTACGGATTGGATTCTACCTACCAGACCAACCGCTACAACGTGACTCCGAGCAAGAACTACAACTACAGCGCCAAGGTGACCTACAGCGAGCCCATCATGAAAGCCACCTTCCTGCAGTTAAGCTACGAGTTCCAATACAAATACACCAAGAGCGACCGCTCCACCTATAATTTCAGCAATCTGGGCGAAGACTTTTTCGATGGCGTAACTCCCCACTACCGTGGCTGGGACGACTATATCGCCGCCCTGCAGAACCCTATTGACGACTACTACGACCGGGAGCTGAGCCGCTTCTCGCAGTACAAGAACTACATCCACGACATCCAACTGATGCTGCGTATCATCCGCCAGGCATACAACTTCAGTGCCGGTATCAAGGTGGAACCCCAGGAAACGGAATTCACCTACCGCTACCAGAACATCGACACCGTGGCAAAAAGAAGCGTGGTGAACATCACCCCCACCCTGGACTTCAGATGGAAGATAGGCAAGCAGCACCAGCTGAGAGTAAACTACCGCGGTACAACCGCCCAGCCCAGCATGACCGACCTGCTGCCCATCACCGACGACAGCAACCCGCTGAACATCACCATGGGTAACCCCGACCTGAAGCCCTCGTTCACCAATACCCTGTGGATGAACTACAGCAACTACATCCAGCGCCACCAGCGCTTCATCAGTGCCTATATCAGTTACCGTACCACCCGCAACTCCATCAGCAACAAGGTGACCTATATCGAGGAAACCGGTGGACGCATCACCAAGCCCGAGAACATCAACGGCGACTGGAATACGAGTGCCAACTTCATCTTCAGTACCGCCATCGACACCACAGGCTACTTCAACGTCAACTCCACCTCGGAGATAAGATATGCCAACAACGTGGGTTATCTTACGCTCGACAAGACCTCGTCATCGGTGAAGAACGCCACCAAGGACCTGCAGATCTACGAGCGGTTGGCATTCAGCTACCGCAACGACTGGCTGGAGATAGAACCGGGAGGCTCGTTGCGCTACAGCGTGGCAAAGAACGACCTGATGCCCAACTCCAATCAGGAGATATGGCAGTTCTCCTACGGAATGAACGCCAACGTACAGATGCCGTGGGGCATGACACTTGCCACCGACCTGAACATGAACAGCCGCAGGGGATATACCGACGCAGCCGCCAACACCAACGAACTGATATGGAACGTGCAACTGAGCCAGTCACTGCTCAAAGGCAAACCGCTCACCTTCACCCTGCAGTTCTACGACATACTGAGAGAGCAGTCCAACCTGAGCCGCAGCATCTCTGCCATGCAGCGCAGCGACATCGAGTACAACTCCATCACCAGTTATGTGATGCTGCACGCCATCTACAGATTCAACCTCTTCGGCAACAAGGAAGCCCGCAGAGAGATGCGTCGCAGCAGCAGAGATGCGTTCGGTCCTGAAGGTCCCGGTGGCTTCGGCGGCGGCAACAGACCGCCACGCGACGGAGGATTCGGCGGTGGCAGGAACCGCTTCTAAGGCGGTCCGCCTTCCGCACTCATCATAGGAAAAGCCCCGATTGGGGCACTACCAGAGTTTCATACTCTTATTTAGGTTAATGAATTGGGTAGAAACAGAGGCATGCTGTCGTGAGACAAACATGCCTCTTTACTGTTTATAGAGCTCACGGGATTGCCCATCACAAAAAGTACATATTAACCGGGCCAATCTATACCAATCTATATATAAATTGGGCTTCAGCTGCATGGGCGACATGATCAAGGCATGGGGCTATCAGGGAGGTTCTGTTGACACCACCTTTACATGGACAAGTCAGACCCCCAACACCGAGTATGAAATCTACGTACAGTGCTGGGATGCCAACGGAACATACGCCGACATGATCATCATCCCCATCGTGACCAAGAAACTGGGTGGTGAAGGCACAGCCGAAGTGGCCATCGAAATCAAGGAATCCAAGTATTACGAAGAGTATAAGGCATTCACCCAAAGGGTGGTGTTCACTCCCAACGAGAACGTTGCGCTCTATCACGCATCCCTCTTCGACGCCAGCTTCCTTGAGAAGAATGGCAAGGACGGCATCATCGAGTACCTGAAGGCTGAGAATACAGGCAGCTACAACTGGGATTTGTTCAAGGTTGACGATTACGAATGGAGCCTTGAGCCCGGCCAGAAGTATGTGGCTGCAGCCATGGGCAAGAACGCCAACGATGAGTGGGGTCCCATCAACATCGTAGAGTTCACCACTCCTGCCACAGCAGACGAAGTGATTCCCGCCACATCTTCTTCGGCACCCGCCTTGTCCAAGGTAGCTCCGTTCAAGGGCACCGCACCTGTAAGAATGGCTAAACCGGCCGTACCGTTGAAGGGTGTATCTCCCTATGCTTCCACAAAGTTATTGAAGAAAGGCGTAGTGCTGACAGGCAAATAACCGGCACCCTTTTCTGAAAAAGAAACCTTTTAGAATAAAGATACCTTCGGAATGGTCCGAAGGTATCTTTTTGTTATATGAAGGGCTTTTCGTGTGGGATGAAGCAATCACCTGACATGCCCTTTAAGCCATGACATCTGGCTGTGATTGGTCGTTTCCGTTGTCCAATGCTCGTTGATGGGTGTAATGAGCGATTCTTTGGGCGATGTGATGAGGTTCCATACGATATAACTCGTGGTAGGCGGACAAACGTTGTCGTTATATCCCCAGGTGAGATATACAGGACAGGTGATGCGACGGGCAAAATTGACCACATCGTAATACTCCAGTGTCTTCACCTTCTCAGGGATGAGCATCTCATTCTGGCGGTTGAAGTGGGGATAGCCGCCTGCACGGTTGTCGAGATAGCCTGCCATATCAGAGAGTGCGGGATGATTGGCCACACAAGCCGTCACCCTTGGGTCGAGGGCTGCGGTAACAAGGGCGAGGGCGCCTCCCTGACTGCCTCCCTGCACGAAGACGTTCTTCCCGTCCCAGTCGGGCAGCGAGGTCAGATAGTCCATGGCACGCACACAAGCCACATAGACATGCTTCATATAGTAGTTGTCACGGTTGTCAAGTCCGTTGTTCAGATAGCCGTTCTCATTGCCAAAGGCGGTGCTTATCTCCTTGAACTGCTCTGCGGTCATCTCGGGATTCAGTCCGTGTATTTCCATTTCCAGACGGATAAAGCCATTGCGAGCATAGTAAGTGTTGCGCATCGGCTCCTTGATGGTCTTGATGCCAGCACCCGGAGGACAGAGCACTACGGGATATTTGCCCTCTTTTTTTGGTTTGGTGAGATAGCCATAGATGCAGTGATGCTTGTCGGTCTTGAGTTTCAGCAGATAGCAGTCAAACTCGTTGGTGCTGTACTCCTCCACCCTCTTGCAACTGACGCTCACGGGTGTCTTGCGTGCCTCCTCGAGGTTGGCCTTCCAGAAGGACTCGAAATCAGAGGGATTCTTGGTGTAGGGTGTAAGTTTTTCGGGCGAGAAGCCCACCTTCACATGGTGCTGTGACTTCTTGTCGCCTATTCTTGCCGTCAGTCTCAGGTCGAGGAATCCGGCTTTCTTCATCGTCCCCATGTCGATGACCGCCTTTCCGTTCTTCAACGTCACCTTTCCCTTGGAGGTGGCAGGCATCATGTCAGGCCCTATCTCATACTCCACCTCCATGTTCTGAGGCACGCCATAATGATAGAACCCCACCTCCACCTTTGCCTTCTCTCCGGTCTTGTACAGCCAGTCGGCATGGTCGGGCACAGTCAGCCAAAGATAGTCCGAACGATAAGGATAGTTTTCTGCGTGTACTGCAAGCGTACAGCAAAGCAGCACAAATAAAATCAGATAATTCTTCATAGTGATTTGGTTAATATCGGGTAAAAAAATGATGCGACTATTGTCTGTTCTCCAGGGGATTCCAACCGTCATTTCCTGCCAGTACTTTCAGCATATCATACTCCTTGTCATCATCCAGCTGATGTGCCCATGCCACTCGGTTGTCGGTCTTCGAACCCTCGCCGCTACACTGGTACTCGGCATAATAGGCTGTCCGCTCATTGTCGGGTTTGCCCCAATTATGGTAGCCCTGGGGCCTGATATGCCTGCCCATCTGGCAACGGATGAAGACCGCCTTGGCATAGGGGCGCCAGGGGCGCGACAGCCACACGCTTCCTTCCTTGACCTCCTGACCTGCTGTCAGCCTGCAGTCGTAGAACACATAGCCATATTGGCAGTCTTGCGGTGTGGCGGGTGCAGTCACATATCCTCCTGTGGTCTTGCTGTGCAGCTCACAACGGTTGAACACCGCCGTTGCCTTGCCGAAGATAAAGTCAACCGTTCCCTCGATGTAGCAGTCCTCGTAGTATTCGCGGGTCTGCTCTCCATAGGTGTAGAGCGTGTCCTGGAATCCCAGGAACCTGCATCTGCGGAACACCGCCCGGTCGGCAGCCACATGGCATGCCACTGCCTGTCCCACGGGTCCTGAAGAATTCTCGAACACGATATTCTCTGCCGTGAAACCGGGCCCGAAGATATAGATGGATGAAGAGCCGCTCGTGCCCTTGTTCTCGCCAAAGATATTGGGCTTGCCGGCATAGTCGTCGTAAGTTATCACCGCACCGTCCTCGCCCTTCAGCAGGATATTCATCTTGCTGCCTGCAATGACGATTTTCTCCTTATAGACGCCCTTCTTGATATATATGCTCGTCACCGCCTTGCGAAAGTCAGGCACAGCGTCGATGGCAGCCTGCACGGTAGTGTACTGTCCGCTTCCATCCTGTGCCACCACAAAATCGTACGATTCTGCAGCTTGCAACAGTTGTCCGATGCAGAGCATCACGGCAACAAGAAAGCCTTTCATCTCCCATGCGCACTTTCCTTGTCTTGTCCACAGCATCCTGCTGTTCTTCGTTTTTCTTCTGTTCATTGTCAGTGGTTTTAGTTTGTATTTCCCATTCGCTTTAGTTGATGGTTATTGTCAATTCACTGATACAAAGATACTCACTTTCTCAGACAACGCCAATAAAACCATAGGAAAACGCTGCTGAAACATGTATCTTTCACATATATTCGTTTGACAGTCAAAAGGAAAGCGAGAATAATTATTGTGACTCGCTGAATGATAATTTGCCGAGAAATCTATACCTTTGCATTGTAAATGGCATCCGAATCCATTATACGAAATTCATATATGCTTACGATGAAATATACATTATACCCATGAAGAAGATTCTACTTAGTCTTATCATGCTGTTCGCCTTGACAGCATCCGCACAGCACAAGATTTCACTCTCAGACCAGGTCGATTACCTGCAGGTCAAGTCGGCAACACTGGCGGCAAGGGCGAAAGCCTTTCCCGGCGACGACGAAGCGAAGACAACCGGTGTGATTGTCGAGATGAACGAAGGCCATACCGTAGGACAACTGGAGGGCAAGGTATCGCGCATCGGTTTCGACCGTGGCACACTCGGCAAGGTGTATGTCACCCTTGAGCAGTTGCATGCCCTCGATACGATGCCCGAAGTGAAGCACATCACCTTTGAGCCGACCCTGGACATAAACCTTGACAGATCCATTCCCGAAATCAAGGCCGACATCGTACATCAGGGGCTGCAAGACCTGCCCCAGGCCTTCACCGGCAAGGGAGTCATCATTGTCATTTACGACGTCGGTCTTGACCCCAACCATCCGATGTTTCTTGATGCCGAAGGCAAAAGCCGGGTGAAATGCATCATCACGAAAGGCGAACAAGAAGGCGAGTACAAGATGATTGCCGACGAGGAAGCCATCAGGAACTTCACGACCGACGACACGACACAGGTCCATGCCACTCATGTTACAGGCATCGCAGCCGGGCGATGTATGGATGACAGTATCAGTCTGACGGGCATGGCACCCGATGCCACCATCGTGTATATCCCTTACAGACAGGTACCTTATGCGGATATGTGCTACATTGTCGGCATGCTTCACAGACAAATGGGTGCTCCCATTGTCGTCAACATGTCCCTCGGCACCAACGGACAAATCCTCAACGACAAGCACCCGCTGATAAAATTGCTTGACCAGACAGCCGAGAGCGACAGCATTATCTTCTGTATAGCGGCAGGCAACTCGGGAGGCAGTAAAATCGTTCAGAGAAAGACGCTGACAGGCCCATCTGACGAGATGAAGAGTCTTGTGACGCAATACGATCCTTTCACGACAGATTATAATTATGGGCGTGTGCTCTTTGAAGGAAAAGGGCCGACACCTTTCAAACTGACACCCGTGGTGTACAACCTCACGGAGAATGTGGTGGTCGATACCATTTGGAGTACAACAGGCAGCAACATCGAGGAGCATCTCGACACTATCAGTTATTGTATTGACAACGACACCATAACCATCAGCGCCATAGTAGTGTGCGAATATAATGAAGACATGGACAGTTACCAGGCCGTATTGTATTATAGTAGCAACTATAATCTGGAATTGGGCACACCCTTCCGCGTCGGTTATATTATCTCAACATTCGAAGGCAATCCCACTACTGTCACCGCCTACGTGACCACCAATTACAACTTAGGATCAAGCGGAGATGACAGTTGGCAACAAGACATCACATACGACGGCACCATCAATTTCCTGGCCTGTGGTCATAACACTATCAGCGTGGGCAGCTATATGGGCCGCCTTATCAGAGAGCCGACACCCGGATTTGACATCTATTTCCCGGAAGGTAAGGCGGCATTAGGTGATATCGCGTATTATTCAAGTTGGGGTACCGTTTACGACGGGCGCAGTTTCCCCCACTTTGCCACCCCAGGCACATCGGTCATTTCGTCGATCAACAGTTATTCAGAATCACAAAACCAACCGGAGAATACCGTTTACAGACTGACCAGGAACGGGCGGACATATAGTTTTGCCGGATATTCCGGAACCTCGATGGCTGCACCCTCTGCCACCGGTGTCATCGCCCTTTGGCTTGAGGCAGACCCCACGCTCACCTACGACAAGGTGCGCGCCATTGCCATGGAGACGGCCGTGGTTGACGATAACGTAAGAAACACCTTATATCCCGTGCAGTTCGGAGCCGGCAAGATGGATGCCTTGGCAGGCTTGAAGCGCGTGCTCTCAGACGCTCCAACATCCATACAGGAAATCAACGCACGTACCGGAAGGAACATCCTCATAGAGCAGACGGGCGGTCGGAGTATCCATGTCTTTGCAGCCAATGAGCCATCCCTCCAAGCCATCCTCTATACAGCCGATGGCAGGATGGTCAGCAGGTTTTCGACCGCCGGCGAAACGCTCGGCTTCACGGTTCCCTCGGCAGGCATGTATCTGGTACAGGTCATCGGACAGCGTTCATCCGCCATCAGGAAAATCGTTGTCAGATGAACCGGCAAGCGGCAAGGGATAGTGTTTTCGGCTGTAGTAGCCATCTGCAGTAGCCGCCCTATTCGGAGAGTATCTGCCTCAGTTCCGTTTCGTATTGCACGGCATCCTTGAACCAGATGCCGTGCATGCCGAACCGGCGTGCAGCCTCGATATTCTCTATTTTGTCATCTGCAAACACACATTCCTCAGCCTTCAGACCATATTTCGTGCAGATGCGCTCATAGATTTCCCTCGACGGTTTCACAAGATGCTCCTCAGAAGAAATGACCCTGCCATCCAACAGCTGGAATATGGGGTATTGCTTCATGGTGATATGCACTTTACTGCACCAGTTGGACAGTCCGTAAAGCCTGTACCCTTCCGACTTCAGCCGCACAAGCAAGTCACGCATACCTTCCATTTCGCCAATCACCAGTTCAGGGTAGAGTTCGCCTATTAGCCGTATTTGCTCCTTGTACTGCGGCATCGCCTGTTGCATATCCTCCACTATACTCTCGAAAGGAGTGTCCTCACGGTCAAGACGCTCGTTCCATTGGTCTTCCATCAGATGAAAATAGAAATCTTCTGCTATCTCATGGGTAGCGAACACCTTGTCAAGAATGATGAAATAATCATAATCGACAAGCACTTTTCCAAAGTCAAAAATCAAGTTCTTTATCATAATTCTTCGTTGCTAAGACTGCCCCACAAGGCAATCACACGGCACCTCTTCCATCCTCACCGCGTCCCATCCGCAGAATTGGATGATGATCTTGTGAAGCTGTGTGCCCTGGCGAAGGGCCTCCACCCTCGGGGCTACGGCATAGGCGTTGATTTGCTCCACGGCTGCCTGCCATTGCTCCCGGGCCTTTTCCTCTGTATATTCGGATTTGGGGAGGTATTTCAGTTCGAGGATATAGCTGTGGTTCGACTGATAGTGCGTCATGTTGGGCAGGAGGAAGAAGTCGCAATAGCCGTGACTCAGTTCAAGCTCGGGAGCGATGATATAGTAACTGCACAGACTGAGATAAGCCATAAAGAAGCCTTGGATGTTTCGCTCGCCTTCTATGGAGTCGCGCACGGAGGAGAGTTGCCTGTAGCAGTCGCACATGTATTGCATAATGTCACGCCACTCCCCGTCGAACGCCATGCGCGTGAACATGGTGGACAGTTTATTGGTATTAATATCACAAGCATCCGAATAGTTCTCCATCAGATAGTTGTAGTATTGCATACGCACATTGTTGTTGGGAATGCCGAGGATAAGCTGCGAACCGTATGTACCCTTGATCGTAAGCATGCCGTAATAGAACAACAGGCTGATGAACATGTCGGGTCTGACCAACTGATAGGCAGGGAACGACGGCAGAACATCCGCCACAATTTCTCCCTCCTCGGCTATCTTGCGCAAGATGCCCTTGCGGTCGCCGTCCAACTTGTCGAGCTGGATAAGCTTCTTCAACTTGTTGTAGTCGGTCTTGGTGTTCGGGTCGAGCATGATTTCGGGTGAAGACTTGTACATTACGTAATTGCGGAGGTAGAACAGCACCATGTCACTGTTGAACACGCGGTTATTGTCAGCAAGACATTCTTCCGCAAAGCAATAGTTGTCATACCATGGTCTCATTTCCTCTATCATCGCCTCGATGTCGCAGTCGGCAGGCAATGTCCCCGCACTCTTATAATACGTGAACATCTCTCGCACCTCTTCCGTGGAGAAGCCGAGCAACTTGTCGAAGTAGAATAATGTGGATATGTTCCAACCGATGTTGAATCCGCTGGTGAGGTCATCGAGGGTCACGGGACTCACTCCCGTGAAGAATATCCTCTCAAACGTGCCCTTGAACTTCTTGAACACGTCACGGTAGAATCTTTCGGCATGAGTCATCTTGTGATACACCTCCTCGCCCTTCTCGCTCAGCACGACATTAGTAAAGTTGTCGTATTCGTCGATGATGAGATACATCGGCAGGTTTAATTCGCGGGCTATGGTGGTAATCATTATCAGTTTGTTGGTGCCTGATTCCTCTTTGAAGAATTCCTCCATGAAATAGTCGGGATAGTCATCAGCATACTTCCTGACAAAGGCATTTAACATGAAACCCATATACTTGTCGAACTTCTTCTCCAGTTCGTCAATAGTGCCGCCAATTTGCGAAAAGTCGAGATGCATCACCTGGTATCTGCCCATCAATGGCGTGGGGTGCTTGCCTATCCACAGCGAGCCGAAAATCTCGTCAAACTGGTCTTTCTTCGCCTTGTCGTAGTATGCCTTGAGCATGCTCAGCAGCAGACTCTTGCCGAAGCGGCGGGGACGGATAAACATCAGGTATCTCGGCTGTTCTTCCAGCAGAGGTATATACATAGTTTTGTCAACGTAATAAAGGTTGTCCTTCATTACTGATTCGAAGTCCGACACTCCGTATGGCAGCTGCTTTACATTGTTCATACTCACAGCGTTTTTTTGTCCATTCCCTATTATGACTGCAAATATACAAAAAAAGCGACATCCCCCATCCATTTTCACCTTTTTTAGGCGCAGACGTTTTTCAGGCACGGATTACACGGAAGACACGGATTATTTAAGGCTTTAGCC
>CALZXH010000019.1 GCA_945830055.1 uncultured Prevotella sp. | reverse complement strand
GGGTGTCATTCCGCTTCGCTCCATTCTGCCCCGGGCTATGCGCAGGTTGCACTTTATTCGCAAAGCTCATCAGCAAGCAGTCAGTGCGCACAATTCGTCGAACTCACGTTATGATAACGTATAGAGTCATTCCCCAGCCATATAGCGCGACGGACCATCCATTTCAATGGTGGTGCCATTGTCAAATATAGGTACAGCCACTCTCTGGAACTCGGAGCCGGAGCGGCTCTGACCAATACCTACGGACTGCCTGCCGTGCTACCCATGCTGTATCTGAAATGGCAGAGCAAGGCTAAGACAGGGATAGACCTGTCTATGGCTAACGGATTGAAATTGGACATACACCGGAGATGGTCGCCACAGGGAAACTCTGTACTCAAAGTCATCGACATGGACGGCATGTCGGCCGTGATGAAATGGGAGGATGAGGTAAAAGTCTATTCAACCACCATGACAAGGTCCATGATGGAGATGGAATACTGTCCTTCAAAACAGTTCACACTACGTGCCGGGGTGGGGTGTACATGGAGGCGCACCTCACGACTGACAGACCGTAAGTTTGTCAATTTCTACAAGATGTTCAGCGACAGCAACCGAAAAACTTTCGCACCTGCCTTGACGGCATCCGTTAGCTGTTCCGTAAGGTTTTGACCATAGGAACAGCCCGGACACATCCGTCTCGCGATTACCATTTGTCCTTGGTTTGTATGTTGTCTCTCCAGTGATGGTCTTTGGGGAACGGTTCTCCGTTCCATGCCTTTACCTGTGTCCATGGCTGCGGCGCATCGGTCCAGAAAGGGTGGTCGGCTGGCAAGCCGAGGGGCATGAAGGCGAGGGTGGTCATATAGAGAGAGCCGTTGTTTGTGTACCAGTCGGCGATGTCGGGCTGGCGGCCGCAGAAACCGATGGTGAGATAGCCGCCCTCGTTGAAGTTGTCCTGTGTGTCGAACATGCGGTGCATCACCTTTGTCAGGGCGGCGCGCACCTGTCCGTTGGTCAGGTCCTTGGGCAGCGTCTGATACCACGCCATCAGGGCGAGCGGCTGCATCGCCGCCATGCGGTAGGGGATGCTCCTTCCGAAAGCGGGGAAGGTGCCCTCGGGCGAGATAAACCTCTCCAGAATGACGGCATACTTCTGACAGCGGTTCAACGCCCGGTCGTAATACTTCTTATAGTCGAGGCGCGTGTTCGCCCTGGCGTCTATCATGGCCTGCAGTGTCTCCAGATACATCGCATGGAACACATAACTGCTGTAATAGTCGAAGGCGAATTCCGGACCGTCGGCATACCATCCGTCGCCCACATACCATTCCTCTATCTTGCGGCAGGCAGAGTTCACCCGATAGGCGTCATAACCGCCGCCCGCCTTGGCCATAAAACTCTCGATGGTAGAGGAGAAGAGCAGCCAGTTGGTATAGGGCGGGTCAATCTTGCGCAGTTTGGCAAACTCTTTCAGATAGCGCTCTTTCGTAGTCTCGTCGAGCGGTTTCCACAGGGTGTCGTAGGCACGCAGGAAACTCTCGGCTATATAGGCGGCATCCACCAGGTTCTGGCCGCCGATGCCCCAGCACAGATAGTCGGGACTGTCTGGGTCAACGGCATTCTTGTACGAAGCCAAAGCCCACTCGCGCAACTGCCTGCGTTGTCTGCCCTCAGCCGTATCGTCATCAGGCAGCGTGAGCCAAGGCGCCACTCCGGCCATCAGTCTGCCGAAACACTCCATATACAGCACCTTCCTGTTGCGGTTGTCGAAACTCGGACTGAACTCCGTCTGCATGTTTTTCTGCAGTTCGCCTTTTGCCATATTCTCCAGCACAGGCTGTGCAATCCTGTATGCCAAAGCCGTCCAGTACTCACGGTCGCTCTGCTGCGGCTGTGCCTTCTTCTTCGCATAAATTCCCAGACAGGGAAGCATTGCCATCACCATGATGGCAATCGTTTTTTTGATCATTCCCGTCATATCCTTATTCTACTATCGCTGTAAAACCTCCGTTCGGCTGCATGGAGATAGTGAAGGTCTTGCCCTTCTTCAGTTTCATCTCCTGCTTTTTCAGTTCGCCTTTCTTGCCTTCGCAGAGCACCTCCGCTTGGTTGCCAAATGCCGAGAGGTCAATCTTTATCTGTTTCGGTTCAGACCCGGCATTGATGCCGGCAACGTACCAGGTGTCTCCGTGGCGACGGGCGAGCACGGCATACTTGCCGGGATAGCCTTCAATGAATCTGATGTCGTCCCAAAGGGTGGGTATGCTCTTCATAAATTCGATAGCCTCGGCAGGTGCGTCAGTGAGATTGTTGGGAGCAAGGGCGAAGTTCTGCGCCGGACTTTGGAAGATGACGGCAGTGGCAAGTTCGAAAGCATCGGTGGTGCGGCGTATCTTTCCGCCGTTGTTGTTACGGTTATGGCGCTTGTTGAGCAATGTTCCTCCAAACTCCATGGCACCCACAGTGTTGCGGATAAAGGGATGCAGGGTGGCATTCTCAGCCTCCTTGTCGCAGAAGTGTTGGCTGAACACAAGGTTCTCGGATGCGAGCACCGCCTCGGAACCGATATAGTTGGGGTACATCTTCTCCCATCCGCGAGGCAGGGTGCATCCGTGGAATATCACCATGATGCCGTGGTCGTTGGCATCGCTGAGGATATCCTCATAGAGGCGCATCGTCTCCTGCTTGTCGCCGCCGAAGAAGTCCACCTTGATGGCCTTGATGCCGTTTTTCTGAAGCCAATCCATTTCGTTTCGGCGTATGCGAGGGTTGTCCATCAGGTTGACAGGTCCCTGCACGATGTCGTTCCAATAACCGCTTGAACTGTACCAAAGGATAGGCTCCACGCTTTTGGAACGGGCATATCTTATCAACTCCTCCATTCTAGGCTTTCCGATCTTGGTGTCCCACCAGTTGTCGATGAGCGTGTGCTCCCATCCCATATCGTGGGCGAAGTCGATATAGGTCCTAATGTCTTTCTCGTTGATACTGTTGTCCTGCCAGAGAATCCAACTCCAGGTGGCGCGTCCGGGTCTATAGTCTTGTTTTGCCTCATAGATGGGCTCTACCACATCCCATGCTATGGTTGTCTCCACAATCGGGGCGAGATTGTCTCCTAGGGTGATGGTGCGCCAAGGAGTGGCTCCGGGTAGGGCGAAGGCTGGTTCGACGGTACCGTTGCCATTGTTCTCTCCCGGCATGGGGAACTCTATCTTATAGATGCCGTTGGTGTAGTCGCTCAGACGACAGCCTGCATAATGACGGTCAGTACCGGTCTCGCTGACAAGAATCCACTTGCCGGCAGGTGTTTTGAACAAAGCGGGGAAAGTAAAGCCTTTGCCGTACTTTGACTTATGGGTGAGGGGAGCGTCGATGATGTATTCCTCCTCGTAACTGGGCTTTGTGCGCTTCCATCCAATCATCGGGTCGCTCTGGGGAGAAAGGAAGGCTGTGGCATCAGAGGGGATGGCGAATCCAGTCTTCTCTTCCATCACACGCACCGACCCGGTTCCTTTCTCTTTGGGCAGAAGGTAGCGGAATGCCACGTCGGAAGTCCCGACCACAAACTCAACAGCGAGCGTGCGGCCTTGGGGATTCTCCAGTGTCACCACCAGATCCGTGGCGGTATGGCTGACCTTTGATTTCTTGATGTGGCTGTTGGTGTAGTCCATCACCTTGGTCGTGGTCTTGTGGTCCTTCACCTTCATCTCCTTGGAGAAATCGGCAAAGTCGGCCACGACACCGAGGGGCGACTTCCCGATTACAGTCTCTCCGCCCAGTTTTACGGAATATGCAGGGCTACCGTCATCCACATTGACATTCAGTTCAATGGTGCCTTCCGGGTTTGTCACTGAGATGTGTGCCTTGTCCTGTGCCGTTGCCGCGGAGCATGACAGCATCCCTGCCAACATGATTGCAATTGTTTTCTTGATGTGCATAATTATAATGATAATTTTCGACAATGCGGACAACCCGTAACAGTCTTTTGGCCGGGAATGATGCTGCCGTCACTTCATAAAACTGTTCAGCCTTTCCACCGCCTTGCGGAATGCCTTGCTGTCTATCCGGTAGTTCTCCACAGGGTTCAACTGTGCGTCGGTCACCTCCATGCTTCCCTCCGGCGTCTTTTCAAGGATGGTGTCGCCATCTACGATGAAGGCATAGTTCAGTTCGCTGCCCACCACATGCCAGTTGCGGCTGCAACGGTCGTCAAGATGATGCCCCATGCTGTAGTCGGCGGTGGGATTGGTGATGCCGATGGCTTCCTGCATGAGTGTCGGAACAATGTCGTAATGGGTGGTGCGATGATGGCGGTGCCCCGGGGCATGGCGGTCGCCTGCAAAGCGGCACACCAAGGGTACGCCTATCTGCCACTTTGAGAAGTTTCCGTTATGTCCCCAGTAATTCTTCTTGTTTTCATTGAACTCCTGGCCGTGGTCGCCCGTAATCATCACGATGGTGTTGTCCGCCACGCCTGCCTCTTGTAGCGACGCGAACACATCCTTCAGCATAAGGTCCACCTCAAAACAGCAGTTGCGGTAGAGGTTGAAGAAGCCTGTCGGGTCTGTATCGTTGGACAGACGGGTGTAGTCGGCATAGGGCCAGCAAGGGGTAAAAGTGGTCAACTTGTCTTCGGGCAGGGAATAACTGTGGGGCAGGTCATAGAACAGCAGTGAGAAAAAAGGCTCGTTGCGGGCTGCGTGTTTCCGCATGTCCGTAATGAACATATCGGTGAGATTGCGGTCATGGTGCCATACGGTGGCACCTTCGGTCGAGACGTTCAGATCGGGAATATCCTGAAACACCACACGATAGAACGGAGGCTCTATGAGGGATGCACTCGGATAGACCTGGCATTTCCATCCGCCCCGCAGCAGTTCCTTGATGAAAAGCGGACTCACCTTGCCCGACTCGAAAACGTCCCAGTAATAGGATGGCAACGAGAAGAAAAGGCTGAATACCGAACTGCGGGTGCCGTTGCTGCAACTGAAATGGTTGTCGTAACAGACGTTTTCCTGGGCATAGCGCCACACATTGGGCATACAGAGGGAGTCAAGCGTGCGCTTGTTCCACGAGTCTATCAGCACAATGACAATGTTGGGCTGCTGTCTCACGGTATCGCTGCTCATCGTCAACGGATGCAAGGGATAATTGATGTCTCCCTGCAGTTGCCCCAGGTCGCCCATGGTTTCTGTCCGCTCTATCATGGGGATGCCTAAGTCATACATCAGTCCCAGAGCGGTAGTGGGGAAATAATAGGGCAGCAGACGCTGGCTCTTGATGACTGATGTCTGCTGGATGTAAGAGGCGTAGATGTGATACAGGTGGGCGTAGAGGGTGCTGCCAATCATACAGGCCAGACTGATGATGACCATGCGGCGGGTGCAAAAACGGAAATAGCGTTGTGAAACCCACCACAGCAAGACGCAGATGCCGATGATGAGCAAAAACAGAAAGACCTCCTTGACATACAGCATGGCATCGAAGGTGAATATGTCTGTGGCTTGCGGACTGAATACCATGTTCAGCACAAAGCCATTGATATGGAAACGGTAAATGGCGAAAACCTGCATGTCCAAGAACAACAGCAGACTCAATACCGATATGAAGGCTACAAACAGGCCTCCGCCCCATTTCCATTGGCGCAACAGGCATAGCGGGAGGTAGAGCAGCAGGAAAGGTATGAGCGCCAGACAGGCGGCATGGGAGATGCACGATGTGACGAAGAATGTCCATCCCGTGAAATCCATCACAGAAGCGACAATCTCATTCATAAACAGGAATAACTGGACGGCAAACAGCAGATTGGCCAGTACCAGATAGGTAAAACCTATCTTCAATCCCTTGGAAACCTTTTCTTTTTTCATCATCATTCATTTCTTTGTCTTGTCAAATTGACGGGAATCTCATTTTTTTCATATACAGGCTGGTTCCTAAGAATCGGCAGCCCCCGGCTTTCAATGAATGGAATCTTTTGCGCCTGATACAGCCATATTGACAGGCTCGAAATCGTCTGTCAGCAGTGTGTCTATCTCAATAGAGTCGGTGTCGGGACGATGATAGTAACTGGCGCAGCCAAAGTCGGTGATGCTCACGTCGCTCATCTGACCGGGGAATTTGCCCCTGTATTTCTCAAATGCCTTGTCCTTCAGCACAGACTCGAAAAACAGTCCGCAGATGGGAAGGGCGGTTCTGCTACCCTGGCCTAAAGCGCCGGTCCTGAAGTGGATGCAGCGGTATTCACCGCCTACCCATGCGCCTGCCACTAATTTGGGGCTTACTCCCACAAACCATGCGTCAGAATGGTTGTTGGAAGTTCCTGTCTTTCCTCCGAAATCAGTATCTCTGAAACTGCTTACATACCTGTTCAGACTCATGCTGGTGGCACCTGGCTCCCGAAGACCGCCCATCAGCAACTGTTGCATGAAGAAGGCGCTCTTGGCAGATATGGCAGTTTTCTTTTCTTCGTGTGACGTATATACTACAGTTCCGTTTCTGTCAACGATCTTTGTCACCAGCACGGGAGATACATATACGCCGTTGCGCGAAACGGTGGAATAGGAGTTGACCAGTTCCAGCAGATTCACATCGCTGGCTCCCAATGCCAATGATGGGGTCTCGTGTAGCTTGCTTTGAATGCCCATGGCATGGGCGGTAGCGGCAATGCGGTTGATGCCCATTTCCTGACCTAATTTGACAGCGATGGAGTTTACACTCTGTGCAAATGCAGCTTTCAGCGGCATCGTGTCTCCCGTAAAGAAACCATTGGCATTGGTAGGAGCCCATGTCACCTCCTTGTTCTTCGACTTGTCAAAGACCTTCATGCTGAAATACTCATCCGTTCTTCGGTCGCATGGGGTCAATCCCTGGTTCATAGCTTCAGTATAGACAAACAATTTGAACGTGGAACCGGGTTGGCGCATGGCGGTCACCTTGTCATATTTCCATGAGTCGAAGTCCAGGTCGCCCACCCATGCCTTTACATGTCCTGTTTCTGCCTCCATGGCCACGAAGCCGCAGTGCATGAACCTGACCATGTATCTGATAGAATCCATCGTGCTCATCTCTTTCTCTATGCTTCCGTTTTCATAGTCAAAGAGTCTTACCTTGTGGGGCTGATTCAGCCAATACTCTATGGAGTCGGTGTTGTCGCCATATTTCTGTTTGAGCATCTTGTAGGCGACGGTCCTCTTGGCGATGTCTTCTATAAAGCCGGGAATCTCCTGATGCCTCTCGTCTTGCCACGGGTTGGTCTTTCCCCAGTGGTTGTCGAAATTCTTTTGTACAGACTGCATCTGCTTCAGTGCCGCCTCTTCCGCATATTTCTGCATTCGGGTGTCAAGGGTGGTGTAGATTTTCAGACCGCTGTTGTAGAGGTCATATCCGTTTTCCCTGCACCAGTCCTTGAGATATGCGGCAACAGTTTCCCTGAAATAGTTTGCCTGACCATCGTAGTTGCTTTCCACACTGTAGTTGAGCTTGATGGGCTGTATCTTCAGTGTGTCGTATTGGGTTTGTGACAGCGCACCTTTTTTCAGCATGTTGTTCAGCACCACATTCCTTCTCTTGAATGCGTTTTCCGGGTTTATCCTGGGATTGTAGTAGGTGGTAGCCTTCAACATACCGACGAGTACAGCCGCCTGTTCTGCCGTCAGGTCTTTCGGCGTGTTGCCGAAATACGTTTTGCAGGCTGTCTTTATTCCGAATGCATTGGAACCGAAATCCACGGTATTGGCATACATGGTGAGTATCTCATGCTTGTTGAAGATACTTTCAATCTTTACAGCGGTAATCCACTCCTTGCTCTTCATGATGAGAATCTTAAGACCGGGAATGTTGCCCAACAGTCCTGTGGAGTATTGGGTCCTGACACGAAACATGTTTTTTACCAGCTGTTGCGTTATCGTTGAGGCTCCACGTGCGTCCTTGTGAACGACATAATCCTTCAGGGCTGCTACAACGCCTTGAAAATCAATGCCGAAATGGTGGAAGAACCGCTCGTCTTCAGTGGCAATCAATGCTTCCCAAAACACGGGATTCACATCTTCGTATTTGACGGGAGTCCTGTTCTCGTTGAAAAACTTGCCTATCATCACCCCGTCGGCACTATAAAGTTCTGAGGCTACGTTTGGTTCTGGATTCTTGATGACACTCATGCTTGGCGACCTTCCAAAAAGCCACAGGAAGTTGATGTCGACAGCAATCAGATAGGCTATAAACAGAATGACGAGTGAAGCTGTCGCAGTACACAGCTTCAAATACCAGGGTCTGCCCACATACAACCTTTTATACCACTTGCAGAATCTGAAGAACATTTCTTTCACTGCTTTCATTGCTCCTTTATGCTTGTCCGTTGTCGTTTGTGCCATAACAAAGTGTATTTATATGTTGAATTATCCCTTCTTTGTCTGATGGAGAGAACCATTGTATGGACTGGTCGCGCTTGAACCAGGTGAGTTGCTTGCGTGCATACTTTCTGGTATTGCCCTTGATTCTCTCAACTGCTTCTTCCATCGAATAGTCACCGTCAAAATGTGCGAAGAGCTCTTTATAACCTACTGTGTTAAGAGAGTTGAAATGCCTGTAAGGATATAACCGGCGTGCCTCTTCAAGCAAACCGGTCTGCATCATCCGGTCAACCCGCAGATTGATTCTGTCATACAGTTCGTTTCTTGGCAGAGTCAAACCGATTTTTATGATGCGGAAGGGCCGCTCTTTTTTTGTATTGTTTCTGAATGAGGTGTAAGGCTTGCCGCTTTGCAGGCAAACTTCCAGACCGTGGACAACCCGTCTTACATTCTTTTTGTCAACAATACGGCTGTACTCCGGGTCTAAGGTTTCCAGTTCTTTATAAACAGCCTCAAGCCCTTCCCGATCCAACTTATCCTGTACCTGTTTTCTTAAAGATGAATCAATGGTCGGGATGTCGTCAATCCCATTACATACGGCATCAATATACATCATGCTGCCGCCTGTCAGGATGGCAATGGGTAGGGGAGAGGCTAAATGGTTTTGGATGGCTGACTGTGACAAATCTGACATGATATCCAGCACATCCTGTTCGTACATAGAGGCATTGTAATACTCGCCAAGGTGCAATTCAGCTACCTTGTAGTGCCTGATGCGCTCCATCAGCTCTCTGTCGGGTGTCGCCGTGCCTATTTCCATTTCCGAGAAAATCTGTCGGGAATCCGCATTGATGATAGGCACGGAATAATGCTCAGCCAATGTTGCGCATAAGTCTGTTTTTCCTACAGCTGTAGGTCCTGTTACCACAATCAGCGAGTACATCTGCGTATATGGACTAATTTATCGGGGCTTTCCAGACCCATAAAGGTGAGGGGTTATCTGATGATACCCCTTTTGGAACTCTCAATGAAAGAGCAGATATATTCTATTTCCTTGATGTCCTTATACTTTTCACGAACCTCCTGGATGCCTTCTCTGATGATACCTTTTGAATAAATGATTCTGTAGGTATCATGAATGGCATCAATCGTTTCGTTACTGAAGCCTCTTCGTCTTAAACCGATGATGTTGATGCCGCAATAGCGGGTAGGCTCTTTGCCGGCAATGATGTAGGGCGGAATATCCTGACTGAAACGACAGCCTCCCTGAATCATTACAAACCCTCCGATACGGCAGAACTGGTGACAAAGTACCGTAGAACTGATAATGGCATTGCTGTCGATAACCACTTCGCCGGCTATCTTGGTGGAGTTGCCGATGATGATGCCATCGTTTACCACGCAGTCATGGGCTATGTGGGTGTTCTCCATAATCAGGTTGTTTGAACCGACAGTGGTGCTTGTCTTGCTGGCGGTACCCCTGCTGATGGTGACAGACTCCCTGAAACTGTTGTTGTTTCCGATGATACACAGCGTGTCTTCACCTTGGTATTTCAAATCCTGGGGCTTGGTACTGATGCTTCCGCCCGGGAAAAACTCGTTGTTGTCTCCTATACGTGCGCCGGCATGGACAGTAACGCTGTTGTAGAATTTGTTGTTGTTGCCAATGACAACATCTTTGTCTATCACACAGAAAGGACCGATAATGTTATTATCACCTAATTTTGCGTCGGCTGATACGACTGCCAATGGATGAATCTGATTCATAAACTTACTTGTTTTTTACAATTTGGGCAGTAAAGGTTGCTTCGCTTACCACATGATCGCCTACAAACATGTAGCCTTTCATCGAGGAGATGCCGTGTCTTACAGGAGCCAGCAAATCTACCTTGAAGATAAGGGTGTCGCCGGGCACTACTTTCTGCCGGAATTTTACCTCATCAATTCGCAGAAAATAGGTTGACCATTTTTCAGGCTCTTCTACCGTATTCAGCACGAGCAGTCCTCCGCATTGTGCCATAGCTTCTATCTGTAATACGCCAGGCATCACAGGCTCTTGTGGAAAATGTCCCTGGAAGAAAGGCTCGTTGCTCGTAACGTTCTTGATACCTACGATACTGTTTGCCCCTAAGGCAATTACCTTGTCAACCAACTGCATAGGGTATCTGTGAGGCAATAGTTCGCGGATGCGGTTCACATCCATGATGGCAGGCTCGGTAGGGTCGTACACCGGCACCTGAATCTCATGCTTGCGAATCTCTTTTCTCAGCTGGCGGGCAAACTTGTTGTTGATGGAATGGCCAGGACGGGTGGCAATGATTCTGCCTTTAATGGGCTTGCCGATGAGTGCCATGTCGCCGATAACATCCAGCAGTTTGTGGCGTGTACACTCATTTTCCCATACAATAGGCTTATGCTGGATATAGCCTAGTTCTGAAGCCACACGGTGCTCCACCTGCAGCATGTCTGCCAGTTTGTCCAGTTCCTCCTGGGATATCTGTTTCTCGTATATTACGATGGCGTTGTCCATATCGCCACCCTTGATAAGGTTGGCTTTCAGCAGGGGAGCAATGTCTCTCACGAACACAAAGGTGCGTGCAGGGGCTATTTCGGTAGAGAAATCCTCTACCTTGTCGAGCGTCGCAAACTGACTGTTGATGAACTTGGAATTGAAAGAGCACATCGCGGTGAGGCTAAATTCTTCGTCCGGCAGGATGGTAATACATGAGCCGGTCTCTTCATCCTTTACCTCAATCTTCTTGCGGATTACGTACCAGTCTTTGGGCGCTTTCTGCTCTTCCTTGCCGATTTCCTTTATCTTGTTGACATATTGGATAGCACTGCCGTCGAGGATAGGGAACTCAGGACCGTTTACCTGGATAAGACAGTTGTCGATACCCAATGCATAGAGAGCTGCCAATCCATGTTCAACGGTAGAGACCCTCGCATCGCCTTTTGCCAGAACAGTGCCTCTTTGGGTGTCTATCACGTTTTCTGCTATTGCGTCGATGACGGGCATGCCTTCCAAATCAATGCGCTGGATTTTGTATCCGGTATTTTCCGGTGCAGGATTAAATGTCACTGTAAGGCTCAAGCCTGTATGCAATCCTTTTCCACAGAAAGAAAAGCTACCTTTTAGTGTGCATTGTTTCATCATAATCGTTATTTTGTATTGCTCAACTTGTCCACCTTATTGGTCAGTTCTGCAAGTTGTTTGTATATTTCCGGTAATCTTCTGAATATAGCTTGTGACTTGAAATAGGCTTTGGGTTCCAACGGGGGCGTTCCTATCAGGGTTTCGTTGCCCTTAATGTTTCCTGGCACGCCCGATTGGGCTCCCAAGTTGGTATGGTCGCCAATCTTGATGTGTCCCGCCAGTCCTACTTGTCCGCCGAACATGCACCATGAGCCAATCTTTGTGCTGCCTGCCACACCTACTTGTGCCGACATCACGGTGTTTTCGCCCACCTCGACATTGTGGGCTATCTGAATCAGATTGTCCAGTTTCACTCCCTTGTGAATGATGGTGCTACCCATGGTAGAACGGTCGATACAGGTGTTGGCGCCAATCTCCACATTGTCTTCTATGACAACGTTGCCTATCTGGGGAATCTTGTCATACCCCTCTGTACTGGGCGCAAAACCGAAACCGTCGGCTCCTATCACCGTGCCAGCGTGAATGGTGACGCCATTGCCCAATACACAGCCCTGATAGACCGTGACGTTGGGGTAGAGGATGCAGCCGCTGCCTATCTTGACGTTGTCGCCTACTACTGTGTGCGGATAGATTTGGGTGTTGGCCTCAATGGTCGTGTTGTCGCCTACTACCGCAAAGGCACCGATATACACATCCTCTCCGATGACGGCGGATTCTGAAACGGATGCCTTTGGGTCAATCCCCTTCTTCTTGGGGAGTGAGGCTGCGTAAAGCTGCAATAGTTTTGCCACGCACTCATAGGCGTTGTCCACTCTAATCAGTGTGGCTTTGGTCTCCTTTTCAAGTTGGAAATCCTTGTTTATCAATACTATAGTTGACTCGGTCTCGTACAGGTAGTTTGCGTATTTGGGATTGGATAAAAAAGATATGGCGCCCTTATGGCCTTCTTCTATTTTGGCAAAGGTGCATACCGAAGCATTTTCATCTCCTTCGATTATACCTCCTATAAAGTCTGCAATCTGTTTTGCTGTAAAATTCATGTGGAACCAATGAAAAAAAGTATTATTGTTCTGCAAATATAGTAATAATTTTGATTATAGGAGTTTGAAATGGTAATATTTTCTCCTTTTATTCAAAACAGTGGTATTTTTCCAGTTCAATACACATCTCTTTCTGCAGTTCTTGTGCTTTCTGTCCGGCAACTTCTGCATAGTCTTCACCGTTGCCTGCATAGATAATGCCTCTTGAACTGTTGACCAGCAGACCGCAGTCGTTGATGATGCCGTATTTGCACACCTCCTGCAGACTGCCGCCCTGTGCACCCACGCCGGGAACCAGGAGGAAGTGGTTGGGCACCACCGCTCTGATTTCTTTGAAGAAACTGCCCTGAGTGGCACCTACAACATACATGATGTTGGTGTCGTTGCCCCAGATGCAGCACTTCTTCAGCACCTTTTCGAACAGGCGTTCGCCTTTTTCGTCGCAAGTGAACTGGAAGTCCATACTGCCTTTGTTGCTGGTAAGGGCCAGTACGATGGTCCATTTCCCCTCGTATTTCAGGAAGGGAGTGACGCTGTCCTCGCCCATATAGGGTGCCACGGTGAGCGCATCCACATTGTATTCTTCGAAAAAGGTCTTGGCATACATGGAAGAGGTGTTGCCGATATCGCCCCTTTTGGCGTCTGCAATCACAAAGAGTTCTGGATAGTTGGCGTGCAGATATTCGATGGTCTTTTCAAAGGACACCATGCCCTTGAGTCCATACGCCTCGTAAAATGCCAGATTCGGCTTGTATGCCACGCAATAGGGGGCTGTGGCATCAATGATGGCCTTATTGAATTCAAATATGGCATCCTCTTTGCCTCTTAAGTGTTCAGGTATCTTGTTGATGTCGGGGTCAAGTCCCACGCACAGGAATGACTTCTTTGTCCGTATCTGTTCGGTAAGTTGTTGTCTGTCCATATCTTTTGTTTTTGTTGTTCGTTTACAGTTCTGTTTCCTTCATTCTGTCGGCATTCTCCGCTACGGTCAGCGCATCGATGAGTTCTTGAATGTTTCCACCTAAGAAACCTTGCAGGTCGTGCGAGGTAAAGCCTATGCGGTGATCGGTTACACGTCCCTGCGGGAAGTTGTAAGTCCTGATTTTGGCACTTCTGTCTCCGGTAGAAACCAGCGATTTCCTGCGGCTTGCAATATCATCGACATATTTCTGGTGCTCACGGTCGTAGATGAATGTCCTCAATCTTGACAACGCCCTTTCCTTGTTCTTTGGCTGGTCACGGGTTTCCGTACATTCAATGAGAATCTCTTCTGTCTCTCCTGTATTGGGATTCTTCCAGTTGTATCTCAGGCGGACACCCGATTCCACTTTGTTCACATTCTGTCCTCCGGCACCGGAACTTCTAAAAGTGTCCCATTTTATTTCTCCTTCATTGATAGACACCTCAAATTTGTCGGCTTCGGGCAATACAGCCACCGTAGCGGCACTTGTGTGCATCCTTCCCTGTGTCTCGGTAGCTGGAACACGTTGCACGCGGTGTACCCCTGATTCGTATTTTAGTGTGCCATACACGTTGTCACCGCTAATAGCAAAGTCAATTTCCTTGTAGCCGCCTACGGCACCTTCATTCATACAGGTGATGGAAAGGGTCCAGTTCTTGCTGTCACAGAATTTCTTGTACATCTGGAACAGGTCTCCGGCAAAGAGCGCAGCCTCGTCTCCGCCCGTGCCCGCTCTGATTTCCATCTGCACGTTTTTTGCGTCTTCGGGGTCCTTGGGCACCAAGGCCATCTTGATTTCCTCTTCTATCTTGGGTCTCAAGTCTTCGTTGACAGCCAGTTCTTCCCTTGCCATCTCTTTCATTTCCGGGTCGCTCTCGTTAGCCAGAATGTCTTTTGCCTCTTTGATGGAATTAAGGCAGGAGATGTATCTCTTTTTGGCGTCCATAATGTCACCGAGTTCCTTGTACTCGCGTGTCAACTTTACGTAGCGCTCCTGATCGGCAATCACCGAAGGGTCTGTTATCAGTGTGGAAACTTCCTCGTATCTGCTTTCCAGACCATCCAGTTTGATAAGTATGCTGTTGCTTTCAGTCATCTGTATGTGTGGGTTGTATTTATTTGTTAGTACACAAATGTGCCGTATTCGCTCTGAATGGTCAGACTCTTCTCTCCCTCTTCTATTCTGCCTATGATTTGGGCGTCAATATTGAATTGCTTGCTGATGGCAATGACCTCTTCCGCTTTTTCGGGCGAAACGTATATCTCCATCCTGTGTCCCATGTTGAACACCTTGTACATCTCTTGCCAATCCGTCTGGCTCTGTTCCTGGATAGCCTTGAACAGCGGTGGGATGGGGAACATGTTGTCCTTGATTACTCGGCAGTTGTCATTGACAAAGTGCAGCACCTTGGTCTGGGCACCGCCGGTACAGTGTACCATGCCGTGTATATCTTTTCTCATCTGGGCAAGCAGCACCTTGATCACCGGAGCGTATGTCCTGGTGGGTGAAAGCACCAGTTGTCCTGCATTCACAGGTGCCTCGTCTACGCTATCGTCCAGTTTGTATTTGCCGCAATACACCAGGTCGTGGGGAACGGCATTGTCGTAGCTCTCTGGATATTTTCCTGCCAGATACTTGTGGAACATGTCGTGTCGGGCACTGGTGAGTCCGTTGCTGCCCATGCCGCCATTATAGGCGTCTTCATAGGTGGCTTGTCCAAACGATGCCAAACCTACAATCACATCCCCCGGACGGATATTGGCGTTGTCAATCACATCGCTCCTTTTCATTCGGCAGGTTACGGTCGAGTCAACAATGATGGTGCGCACCAGGTCGCCCACATCAGCCGTCTCTCCGCCAGTGGAGTAGATGCCGATGCCCAGGTCCCTCAGTCTGCCAAGAAGTTCGTCTGTACCGTTGATGATGGCCGAAATCACTTCGCCGGGAACAAGGTTCTTGTTTCTTCCTATGGTGCTCGATACCAGTATGTTGTCAACGGCACCTACGCAGAGCAGGTCGTCCGTGTTCATGATGAGGGCATCTTGTGCAATGCCTTTCCATACACTCAGGTCGCCGGTCTCTTTCCAATAGACATATGCCAGAGATGATTTTGTGCCGGCACCATCTGCATGCATGATGTTGCAATACTCCGGGTCTCCTCCCAGAATGTCGGGTATGATTTTGCAGAATGCCTGCGGATAGATTCCCTTGTCGATGTTTTTGATGGCGTTGTGCACATCCTCTTTGGCTGCACTTACGCCACGCATCATATAACGATTGTTGTTAGCCATTTTATTTCTTGGTATTATGTTTACAAGTCATATTTTTCTTTTCCATGCCAAAACTCCCAACTGGCAAAGGCCTGAAGCAGCAGCATTTCCAGTCCGTTTTTCGTCGAAGCGCCCCTTTCCTCTCCTTTCTGCATGAACAGGGTGGTATCGGGATTGTAGATCAGGTCGTAGAGTAGGGTATGGTTGTCCATGTGCTCGTAGGGCAGGTCAGGGCACTCGTTAGTATGCGGAAACATGCCACAGGGCGTACAGTTCACAATCACGTTGTATTCCTTGATGATTTCCGGAGTGATGTCCTTGTACTGTATCGTGTTCGGACGCTGGAATCGGCTTACGAAGATGGTTTCCAGTCCCAGCGACCTCAGTCCGTAATCCACCGCCTTGGAGGCTCCTCCGGTACCTAAGATCAACGCCTTTCGGTGGTATTTCTCCAGCATGGGCTCTATGCTTTTCGTGAAACCTATGACATCAGAGTTGTACCCTTTAAGAATGACGTCGTTGTTCACATGTTCTACTCTGATCACGTTCACGGCACCAATCGCAATGGCTTCTGGCGAGATGGTATCCAGGTACGAGATTACTTTCTGCTTGTACGGGATGGTGACGTTGAACCCTTTGATATTGGGGTTGGAGTCCAGTATCTCGGGAAGTTTGTCAATGCTTTTTATCTCGTAGTTTTCATAGACAGCATCAATATTCTCGTCCTTGAACTTCTGGTTGAAGTAGTTGATTGAGAAGGAGTGCCCTAAAGGGTAACCTAAGAGGCCGTATTTTTCCATGCGATTTAGTTATTTTGTTGCGAAATACAATGTGCAAATGCCGAATGTCAAGCGTTTGAAGGAGGTCTTGCTGAACCCTGCCTGCTGAAACAGGTGTACCAGCTCCTCTCCTTGCGGGAAGGCATCAATCGTTGCCGTGAGATACGCGTAGGCATTAGGATCCTTGGATATCAGTCTGCCGTATATGGGCAGAACGGTATGAGAGTAGAATCTGAATAACGCTCTCATTATCGGTTGTTTAGGCGTGCTCAGTTCAAGTATGCATGCATGTCCTCCCTTTTTCAGTACCCTGCATATCTCCTTCAGTCCCTTCTCGAGATTCTCGAAGTTCCTGATGGCAAACGCCGTGGTCACGGCATCGAACTGATTGTCGGGCAGAGAGAGATTCATGCAGTCTTCCTTGGCAAACGAGATGAGGTGGTCCATGTGCAGCCGCTTCACCTTTTGTTTGCCGATATTCATCATTTCTGTACTGAAGTCAGTGCAGAGCATGCTTTCCGGTTGCAGGATTTTTGCCGCCATGATGGCAAAATCACCCGTTCCCGTAGCGATGTCCAGCATGGTCTGTGGCTTGTACGGTTTCAGGCGGTTGATGGCAGTCTTTCGCCATCGTTTGTCAATATTCCATGACAAGCGATGGTTCAGAGTGTCGTAAGAATGGGCGATGCTGTCGAACATCTGTTCTACCTGCTCGCCTTTTCTTCCATCCTCACGGTAAGGCTTAATCTTCTCCTGCTCAAACATTATTTCAATGTGGCTAAATAGTCGGTGATATTCTTCTCGATGCGGGTGGCGATATCCTCGTTGGTTATCTCTTTGCTGAATTTCTCTCCGGTAATGTGCTCGTACAGCTCGATATAACGCTCGCTCACGCTTTCAGCATATTCATCGGTGATTTCCGGCATGGTCTGTCCGGGTTCGTTCATGAAGTTGTGCTCAATCAGCCACTGGCGTACAAACTCCTTTGACAATTGGCGCTGAGGCAGTCCCTGAGCCAGCTTCTCCTCATATCCCTCTGCATAGAAATACCTGCTTGAGTCGGGAGTGTGGATTTCGTCAATCAGATACACCTTGCCGTCTCTTTTGCCGAACTCGTATTTCGTGTCCACCAGTATCAGGCCTTGTGCAGCCGCAATCTCCTGACCTCTCTGGAAGAGCTTTCTCGTATAGTCTTCCATCACGGCATAGTCTTCTGCCGATACGATGTTCTGGGCGATGATTTCCTCTTTGGAGATATTCATGTCATGACCCTCATCCGCCTTGGTGGTAGGAGTGATGATGGGCTCCGGAAAGCGCTCGTTCTCTCTCATTCCTTCAGGCAGTTTCACACCGCAGATTTCCCTGCATCCCTTCTGGTATTCTCTCCATGCCGAACCGGTAAGGATAGAGCGGATGATCATCTCGACCCTGAAACCTTCGCATTTGAGTCCTACGGTCACCATGGGGTCGGGGGTGGCCAGCTTCCAGTTGGGGCAGATGTCGGTGGTAGCATCCAAAAACTTTGCCGCTATCTGGTTGAGCACCTGTCCCTTGAAGGGGATGCCCTTCGGCAATACCACATCGAATGCGGAAATTCTGTCTGTGGCAATCATCACCATCAGGTCGTCGTTGATGTTGTACACATCACGTACCTTTCCATGATACACGCTCTTTTGGCCGTTGAAATGAAAATCAGTTGTCGTTAATGCTTTCATGATTATATGTTTTATGTGATTTCTCGAAGTTCTCGTAGGCATTCACGATTTTCGTAATCAGGTGATGCCTCACAATATCGTTCTTGCCAAACTCCACGACGCCGATTTCGTCGATATGGTGCAGAATCTCCAGCGCCTCTTTCAGTCCGCTCTTCTTCTCCCTCGGCAAGTCTATCTGGGTCAGGTCGCCGGTGATGATCATCTTGGTGTTCCAGCCCATTCTTGTCAGAAACATCTTGATTTGTGCCGGGGTGGTGTTCTGCGCTTCGTCGAGTACCACGATGGCGTCGTTCAGGGTTCTTCCGCGCATGAAGGCCAGCGGGGCTATCTGTATGATGTGTTTTTCCATCATCTCCTGCAGCTTGCCTGCCGGTATCATGTCTTCCAGCGCATCATACAAGGGTTGCAGGTACGGGTCGATCTTGTCTTTCATGTCGCCGGGCAGAAAACCCAGTTTTTCGCCAGCCTCCACAGCCGGTCTGCTCAGGATGATTCTTTTGATGGCTTTTTCCTTCAGCGCCTTGACCGCCAGCGCGATGCTCAGGTAGGTCTTTCCCGTTCCTGCGGGTCCCACGGCAAACAGCATGTCGTGCCTGGCAAACTGTTCGATAAGCTTTTTCTGGTTTTCGGTGCGCGGCTTCACCGGTTTTCCCGACAGGGTATAGACCACAACGCCGTCTGCCAGTTCCTCATCCTGGTAACTTCCCCTGACAATACTGAGGATGTTTTCTTCCCTCAGCGAGTTGAATTTCAATACATGCAGGCGCATTCTCTCCAGGCTCTCTTCGAACGCGCACATCTGTTCCTCGTCGCCTAGAACCCTTATCACATTGTTTCTGGCAACAATCCTCAGTTTGGGATACAGCGACCTAACGATTTGAAGGTTGGCGTTCTTGATGCCAAACAGAACCATGGGGTCAATGTCCTCTATGATGATATGTTTTTCGGTCAATTTGCAAGATGAATTTAAACTCCTTGCAAAATTACAAAATAAATGAGAATAAAAGGAAAACGACAGAGAATATTTTACATCGTCTGTCTGCCATTTTCAAGGCCTGCCAGATCTTTCACCACTTCTGCTCCAATGATGATACCCGCCACGGCAGGGATAAAGGCGTTGCTGGCAGGCGTGTTTCTGCCGTTCTGCTTCTCCACGATGGTCTTGCGGGGCTGCTCATCGCTGTACACCACCTTCAGTTTTGGGATGCGCAGTTCCTTCAGTTTTTTTCTGATTACCCTTGCCAGCGGGTCGTATTTGGTCTGGTTGATGTCTGCCACTTTAAAGGATGTAGGCTCCATCTTGTTGGCGGCGCCCATGCAGCACAGTATGGGCACCTGCAGCGCGTGGCACCGTTTTATCAGCTCTATCTTGGCGCTCATCGTGTCGATGCAGTCTATCACATAATCGTAGCCCCCCAAATCTATTTCGTCCGCATTCTCGGGCAGGTAGAAGGTTGGGTATGCGTTGATGCTACATTCCGGGTTGATGTCGAGCACCCTCTCTCTGGCCGCCTCCACCTTCTTTTGTCCCACGTTGTGGTGCAGGGCGATAATCTGCCGGTTGATGTTGGAGATGCTTATCACGTCGTTATCGAAAATGTCGATGTTTCCCACTCCGCTACGGGCGAGAACCTCAAGCGCGTAGCCTCCTACGCCGCCCACGCCAAACAACGCCACCTTGGCGTTGCGCAGTCTCTCTATTGCGGGTTCTCCCAGTAAAGCCGTGGTACGTGATAGCCATTCCATATCCTATGATAAACAAAAAATCGAATTAAAGAGAGAGCCGTTTGTCTTCTTTAACTCGAACCGTTGAAGTAGTGGATAGGGGAATCGAACCCCTATGCCAAGATTGAGAATCTTGTATCCTAACCATTAGATGAATCCACCATTATGTCTTTGCGCGGAAGCTGGGGGATTCGAACCCCCGGTACGGGAACCCGTACGGCAGTTTAGCAAACTGCTGGTTTCAGCCACTCACCCAAACTTCCTTCCCGATTTTCATATTCCGCGGCATTTTCTCTCAAATGCGGTGCAAAGGTATGCAATTATTTTCATTCCTGCAAATGTTTTCGCTCTTTTTTTTCAATAATATGCTTTTGAGCGATGATTATGGGGATGAAAAGCCGTATTTCCGTCCTTTGGCGCGGGCATGACTACTGTTGGGGCTCCTGCATCAGGAATGCTTTGAAGCTGTCAAAAGTGCGGTCCATCTGCACGCTCTGCTTGGTTCCCTTCATGAAGGCGGCCAGTCGCTCGGGAATCGCTATCTCCGTCCCGATGGCATTCTCCACTGTATCCTTGAACTTTGCCGGGTGGGCAGTCTCGCAGAATACGCCGTATTCTCCTTCCTTCAGTCCTTCTTTCAGTGCCAGGTAGCCGCAGGCTCCGTGCGGATCGAGCACATATCTGTTGGTCTGGTAGCACCTGCTCATGGCATCCTTGATTTGCGCGTCGCTGTAGGTGGCGCCGCTGATGAGCGACGTGATTTTGCTGTGGTCATTCCCATAAAGGTCAAGGATTCGTGCAAAGTTGCTGGGAGCGCCCACGTCCATGGCGTTGGCGATGGTCTGGATGCTGGGTCTGGGATTGTACTTGCCTGTTTGCAGATATTCAAAGAACACGTCGTTGGCGTTGTTGGCGGCTATGAAGCGCTTCACGGGCAGTCCCATGGCATGTCCGAAGAGGGCGGCTGTGATGTTTCCGAAGTTGCCGCTGGGCACGCACACCACCAGGTTGTCGGCCTTGCCCTGTGCCTTCATGCGCGCATATGCGTTGAAATAGTAGAAAGCCTGCGGCAGGAAGCGCGCCACGTTGATGGAGTTGGCTGAGGTGAGCTGCATGTGCCTGTTCAGCTCCTCATCCATGAAGGCGTTCTTCACCAGAGCCTGACAGTCGTCAAAGGTGCCGTCTATTTCCAGGGCGGTGATGTTCCTGCCCAGGGTGGTGAACTGGCATTCCTGTATTTTGCTCACCTTGCCTTTGGGGTAAAGCACATACACGTGGATGCCCTCTACTCCCAGAAAACCGTTGGCTACAGCCGATCCTGTGTCGCCGCTGGTCGCCACCAGCACGTTCACGAGCTTTCCGCTGCCGCCCTTGCCGATGAAGTATTGCAGCAGGCGTGCCATGAAGCGTGCGCCTACATCCTTGAAAGCCAGTGTAGGACCGTGAAACAGTTCCAGACTGTAGATGCTCTCGTCCACCTGCTGTACCGGACAGTCAAAGGAAAGCGTGTCGTTCACGATGTTTCGTAGGGAATCTTCGTCGATGTCGTCTCCGAAGAACGAGGATGCCACTTGGAAGGCAATCTCGTGGAAACTCATCTTGTCGATGTTCTCGTAGAATGACTGTGGCAGCGGTTTAATCTCACAGGGCATGTACAGTCCCTTGTCTTCTGCCAGTCCTTTTACTACCGCCTTTTCCAGTGTGGCTGTGGGCGCTTGTCCGTTGGTGCTATAATAAATCATGGTGTTCTGTGGTTTGTTTGGGTGTTTTTGATTGTGGTCTATGGTGTATGGATCAGAGGTTCATGAACGCATCCATGAACTCGTGGAACCTAAGCAGTCCGTAGGCTCCCTCCATGCTGCTGTATTCGTCGTAGCGTGTCACGCTGTCGGGGGTGATGCCCTGATACCATACCGCAAACGGCACGGGTTCGGCAACGTGTGTGCGCAGTTCCACCGGGGTAGGGTGATCGGGCAGTACGGCTATCGCCACCGGTTCGTCGTGCATCTCGTGTACGGCGTTCCATATCGGCTCGATGATGCGTCGGTCCAGGTTGGCAATGGTTTTCTCTTTCAGCTCCAGATCGCCGTCGTGTCCCGCCTCGTCGCTTGCCTCCACATGCAGGAATACGAAGTCGTAGCCCCCTTTCAGCGCGTTGATGGCAGCCTGAGCCTTGCCTTCATAGTTGGTGTTTGCCAGTCCTGTCATTCCCTCCACGGTGATGCTCTCCAGTCCTGCGTATTTCCCGATGCCCCTGATCAGGTCAACGGCTGATATTACCGCGCCTTTTTTCAATTTCGGATAAGTAGCGCTCAGGGGCTTCATCTGTGGACGGTAGCCGCCGCTCCAGGGCCAGATGCTGTTTGCCGGCAGCTTGCGCCCGGCATTGAACGGATGTTCTGCCAGTATCTTCTGTGAGTCCAGAATGAGCCTGTTCACCAGTTCGGCGGTCTCCTCTGCCGTCATCC
Organism: uncultured Prevotella sp.; assembly: GCA_945830055.1. Taxonomy (GTDB): domain Bacteria; phylum Bacteroidota; class Bacteroidia; order Bacteroidales; family Bacteroidaceae; genus Prevotella. The sequence continues at coordinate 12,440 of CALZXH010000019.1, read as the reverse complement.
TCCCTTCCTCGTGTGGCGCGTCTTTCTCCGCAGTCACCAGCAGCGGTTCCCACTTCTCGTCAGGATGGTCGTGGGGTGGGGCACATTTGATGTGCTTGCTACCTCCCTTGATAATCAGCAGATGGCGGTACTGGATGCCCTTGATGAATTTCACCTTGTCGCTGCCCAGTCTCTCGTTGAGCGCGTCTATGAGGATGCCCCCTTGCTCCGTGGTAAGATGACCTCCATGGTGATTCCTGATGCAGCCGTCGGCCAGCGTGATGATGTTGCAGCGTAGCGCCAGGTCGTCGTGCTCCATTTCGTAGCCGATGCTTGCAGCCTCCAGCGGACCTCTGCCCTCATACACCAGGTCGAGGTCATATCCCAGTATGGCCGTGTTTGCCACCTCGCTTCCCGGACTGTACCCGTCGGGCACGGTCAGCAGTCGTCCGTTTCTGCCCTCAGCCGCAATCCGGTTCATATATTCCGGTCTTACATGCTGCAGGGGCGTCAGGTTGTCTATGCGCTCTATGCGGTGGTCGGCCATGCCGTCGCCTAATATAATAATGTGTTTCATCGTGTTGTCGTTAATGTTGTTGTGCCGTGGGGCGCATCAGATATTGGCAATGGACATGATGTTGGCGAACACTCCCGCCGCGGTCACGTCGGCTCCTGCGCCGTAGCCCTGTATCAGCATGGGGTATTCCTTGTATCTCTCGGTGGTAAGCATCACGATGTTGTTAGAGCCTTCCAGGTCGTAGAACGGATGATGCTGGTCAACCGCCTTCAGTTCCACCGAAGTCTTGCCGTGATCCATCACCGCCACAAACCTCCACTTCTTGTTCTCCTGTTGCAGCACCTGCCTCCTGTTCTCGAAGTCGGCATCCAGTGCAGGCAGCTTCTCCCAGAACTCCTCGATGCTTCCCTCGAACAGGTCGTTGGGGATGAACAGCTTCTTCTCCACGTCGTCCTGCTCCACCTGATAGCCTGCCTCGCGGGTCAGAATCACCAGTTTCCTCACCACGTCCTTGCCGCTCAGGTCGATGCGCGGGTCGGGCTCGCTGTAGCCTTGCTCCTTGGCTCTTCTCACCGTTTCTGAGAAAGGCACATCCTCTGCTATCTCGTTGAAGATGAAGTTCAGCGTGCCGCTCAGCACCGCCTCTATCTTCAGTATCTTGTCGCCCGAGTCTCTCAGGTCGTTGATGGTACCGATGATGGGCAGTCCCGCACCCACGTTGGTCTCGAACAGGAACTTCACCCCTCGCTTCAGGGCGGTCTTCTTCAGGTTCAGGTAGCTTTCAAAGTCGCTCGAAGCCGCCACCTTGTTGGCAGCCACCACCGAGATGTTGTGTTCCAGCAGCGACTGGTACAGCGATGCTACCTCAGCGCTTGCCGTACAGTCCACGAACACGCTGTTGAAAATGTTCATGCCGATAATCTCATCGTGCAGCTGCCTGATGCCGTTGCAGGGCGACTGCTGCAGCGCCTCCTTGTAGCCGGTCAGGTCGATGCCGTCCCTGCTGAATATGGCATTCTTGCTGCTTGCTATGCCCACCACGTTCAGCTTCAGCCTGCGCGTGCGCATCAGTTCCTCGTATTGTGCGCTTATCTGCTTCAGCAGGTTGCCGCCCACGGTGCCAATACCGCATACAAACAGGTTGAGCACCTTGTACTCGCTCAGAAAAAAGCTGTCGTGAAGTACGTTGAGCGACTTGCGCAGGAATTTGGAATCCACCACAAACGAGATGTTCGTCTCCGAGGCTCCCTGGGCACAGGCGATGACGCTGATGCCACTACGCCCCAGGGTTCCGAACAGCTTGCCGGCGATGCCCGGCGTATGCTTCATGTTCTCGCCCACGATGGCGATGGTGGCCAGTCCGCTTTCGGCATGCATGGGGAACATGGCTCCCGTCTCTATCTCCTTGGCAAACTCGCTGTTCAGTACAGCCACGGCATTCTCCGCATCCTCGTCGCGCACGCCGATGGAGGTAGAGTTTTCCGACGAGGCCTGCGACACCATGAACACCGAGATGCCGTTGTCGGCCAGAGCCGTAAAGATGCGCCTGTTCACGCCGATCACGCCCACCATCGAGAGTCCCGTCACCGTTATCAGCGTGGTGCCGTTGATGCTCGAGATACCCTTGATGGGCTTGCGGTCGTTGTCTATCTTGTCCTTGATCACGGTGCCCGGTTCTTCGGGGTTGAAGGTGTTTTTCACCTTGATCGGTATGTTCTTGATGCAGACGGGATAGATGGTAGGCGGATAGATTACCTTGGCACCGAAGTTGCACAGCTCCATCGCCTCCACATAGCTCAGTTCGTTGATGGTGTAGGCGGTGCGTATCACGCGCGGGTCAGCGGTCATAAAGCCGTTCACGTCGGTCCATATCTCCAACACTTCTGCATCCAGGGCAGCCGCGATGATAGATGCCGTGTAGTCGCTTCCTCCGCGTCCCAGGTTGGTCACCTCGCCCGAATGTTTGTCGGCGCTGATGAATCCGGGCACTATGACGGGCGATGATTTCAGCCGCTCCCCGTTGTCTGAAAGGAAGGTGGCAGTCACCAGTCTGTTGGTCAGTTCGCTGTCCAGCACGTGCTTGCCCCTTTTCTGTTCCGTCTTGATAAAGTCGCGCGCGTCAAGCCGTGTGGCGCCTGTTATCAGGGCTGCCACGATATGGCTGCTCAGCCTCTCTCCGTAGCTCACGATGGCTGCCATGGTCTTGGCGCTCAGGTCGCGTATCAGATACACTCCGTAGTAGATGGAGCGCAGCTCTTCCAGCATCTCGTCCAGGATGCCGATAAGCTGTTCGCGCTGTGCCTTGTCGGTGATGATGGTGTTCACCATGTTGTGGTGTCTCGTCACCATGTCGTTGTATTCCGTCTTGTACAGGTCGTCTCCCTTGACCGCCAGTTGCGAGGTGTAAATCAGCTTGTCGGTAATGCCGCCTAAGGCGCTCACTACCACCACCACCTGTTCGGTCTGCGACTCAACAATCTTCTTCAGGCTTAATATACTGTCCACTGAGCCGACGGATGTTCCGCCAAATTTCAATACTTTCATCTCTGTATATACCTCTATTATGTGGGTTGTCAATCAATTCTTTTTCTCTGGTGCTGCCGGTGTGCTTCCGCTGTCTGGTTCACCGCTCCTGCCGAAATAGTACTGCCCCCGTTTCCTGGTAATCCTGCCGTAGTTGATGGCATGTACCGGACAGTGGTGGTAGCACGACAGGCAGCATGTGCAGGCCCCTGAGTGCATGAACTGCGGGGTATGACCCTTCTCCATGCTGATATTGCCCGTACTGCATGCCCCGGCGCATCTGCCGCACCCGATACACCTGTCTTCATCCACCCTGAACGGCTTGTCGGTAATCATGAATTTGTTGAAGTAAGCGCCGATTACGTACGAGTAGATGCCGGGCAGTGCACCGGGATGGCGTGGCTCCGGGCATACCGCCTGTTGCCTGATGCTGCCGATGATGTGTTCCATATCCTTGGCGGCCTGTTCCTTCTTCTGCCTTTCCCTCTGCGGGGTGTCTGTGTACATGAAGGGCAGGCACACATAGCTCTCCGGCATCACTATGTCGTAGTGCCCGCGCAGATCCAGTCCCTTTCCTGCCAGCAGTTTCCGCAGGATGCTTGTGGTGCGCCCCACGCTGTCGCCGCAGGTCACCAGGGTGTAGGTGTAGTGGCTGTCCAAGGGCAGTCCGTCGGCGGTATGCAGCTGCATCGAGCCAATGAACTTGCGCACGATATGCGGAGGTTGCCATCCGTGTACGGGAAAACAGAAGCCCACCATCTCGCCCGAAGCCAGCGTGTAGTGCATGTCGCCCTTCAGCTCGTCGGGGATAAACAGCAGTCTTTCGCCCAGCCGCTTTGCCAGCAAGCCTGCAGCCCATTGCGTATTTCCCGTGCCGGAATAGTAGAATATCATGGCGCAAAAGTACTCTTTTTTTTTCAAATATGTTTTTATTTCTTACTTAAATGAATGTCAGAAGCCATAAAATGTGATGGATTGTCATCATTCTGCGGGCTTTTCTTTTGCTTTTCTGCAACTTTTCTGTGATAATATTTGCTTGGCAAAATTTATTTTATTACCTTTGCAACCGCTTTTCGGCTCATGCCAGTCATGGGCAGTCAGCTCGGGGCTCCGTAGCTCAGTTGGATTAGAGCAACGCCCTTCTAAGGCGTGGGTCTAGGGTTCGAATCCCTACGGAGTCACTGACAGCTTACAGCAAAAGGAGGTTTTCGCCTCCTTTTTTTTATGTCCCGTTCCCCGGCATGCACATGTGCAGTATGCAAATTTAATGATTTAAGGTTTAAGGTTTTAAGGTTTTGGCACGGAAAACACGGATTACACGGCTTTTGTTCATCCCCCCCTTGGGGACTGTGGGGGGCTTTAAGTGGCGAAAGAAGTTTCGCACAAGACTATTATGTTCGAGATACTTCACAAGGGCATGGATTGGCACGGAAGGAGATGGTAGCCCTGATACCGAAAAACATGTGCCCTATGGCATTATAGAATAGGTGAGGGCAAGATGGATAGATGGGCAAACACCCGCTGAATGTCTGCCCATCTTTTAATGTCTGCCCATCTGAGTATTGTTATTTGCAGATAGCCTTTTTCCCGTTGACAATGATCAGGTTGCCCTGGTGGCGGTTTGATGCAGAGGGTATCTGCTTGCCGCTGATGTCGTAGATGCGGGATGTTGCCGCGTTGCTTGTGGCATGGACGGTGCTGATACCCGTGGTGCTGTCAATGACGTACTTGGCGGTGAGCACATTGTCGTGCGTGTCGCCATCGGGCGTTTCCAGGTCTGTGAGCATCATGGTCACTTCGCCTTCATAGTCGGCATCTATCTGTGGCACGGTGATATTGATGATCTTGGCATCCTTGTCAAACTCGTCGGCTGTAATCCTGACGGCCGCATCCTTGGTGATGGTGTCGCCATTGTGCTCGTAGGTGAAACGGGCACCCGTGAAGACCGACTTGTTGCCGCTCTCGCACAGCCACATCTCAATGTCCTGTCCGCGCTGCACCTTGGAACCGGTGGCTGGGGTCAAGTCAACCAAAGGAGAATAGTTCACTTCCTCGTAGGCGTAGTTGTAGTAGAAGGAACCCTGGGTGCCGCTTCCGGTAGAATAGGCGTAAGCCTTGTCCTGACCGCGCACGTTCGTGAAGCCAAGCACCATGTTGTCATACACGTTGGTGCTGGAAGGCGTCATGTCTTTGGCTGTCCTCCTTACGCCTCTGAAATCCACCTCAATGGTCTTTCCGTCGTTGGTGGAAAGGCAGAGAAGCGTCTCCTTATAGCTCTCCATCTCATTCTCGATGCTGCCGTATTGGATGAAGGCAACGGGAGCATACCCCTCTTCAAAGCACACGGGAGCGTCGAATGTAATCTGTACGATGCCCTTGCTCTCGTCAGACTTCATGAAGTAGGAAGAGAAGGTCTGCAGATCAACAGGACTTCCACCGGGAACATTGTTGGTGGCAATGATTCGGATAGGACGCTTGTCGGCGATATATTGCAGGGTGATGATACCGTCACCGTTGTAAAGGTTCGACGTGTTGTTCTGCTGGCACACCCCTTGGAGTACCACCTGAATGGCGCTTCCCTCGGTAATGGCCTCTTGTTCGTAAAGCTGCATGAGGGCGGAGCGGGCATCTAAACTGATGGTGGAACCAGAGCCCTCTATATTGAGAGCCACTTCCTTGTTTCCACCCTTGATGCTTGCCGCCGCACACGACACAGAGCGATTGAACTCCAAGCCGATGTATGCCGTTCCGGCATTGAGCTTGCTGCCGTCTGACGGTGTTACCGCATTGAGCGTGAGCGCGGCAGCCTGTTTGCTGAATGAGGTGGTGATGATACCTGTGGACATCACGAACTCGTCTTTCAGATAATAGCTGTTACCCTTTTCCACAGCCAGTTCGTAGGCACGTGGAGAATAGCTGTTGTTCCACACCGGCTGGCGTGAGTCTTCCGCCATGGTGGTATAGGTGGCGTCTGTGTAGAGCATGAAGTTGATGTTGCCAGGCACGGTAATGGTAAGAACACCGTCTCCCTTGGCCTCATAGACGGCATAGACGGCACGGTTGTTGTGGGCGGATGTCACTTCAAACACACCGTCGTCGGTGAGTATGAACGGGTCGGAACTTGACAGTCCGGGCTGTGCTTTCGCCAGGAGATGGAATGCCGTCAACAGCACAAGCGCTGACAATGCACGTAAGAATTTTGATGGATAATGGGTTTTCATGATTTTCTGCGGAATAAAAATGACTATACAGTATGTATTACCGTGCAAAAGTACACAAATTTTCTAAATTAGGCACAACGAATATTTGCTTTTAGGAAAAAATATCTACCTTTGTGTCTCATTGATAGTGGGCAGAGATGTCTTTGACAATACCAAATGGAAGAGAAACGTATGAACAGAAACGGCAGAATGCTTGCCGAGTGGGAAAGGCAGACCGCTGTGCAGCTGACCTGGCCACACGACCAGACTGACTGGGCGGAAATGCTGCAGGAGATAAACGCTACCTATATCGAGATGGCAAAGGCGATAACGGAAAGAGAGCGGCTGATAGTGGTCACTCCGCATATCGAAGAGGTGGACGGGTTGCTGAAACGGCATCTTTCCGACTGCCAGATGCAGCAGGTGGCGTATTGCGGATGTGATACCAACGACACATGGGCAAGAGACCACGGACTGATAAGTCTGGAGGATGCTGCGAATGAACCTGTTCTGCTGGACTTCAAGTTCAACGGCTGGGGCGAAAAGTTTGAATCGGCAAAAGACAATGCCATCAATGCCACACTCTATCAGACCAGACTGCTCAAAGGGCGCTACGAAAACCATCTCGACTTTGTACTGGAGGGCGGGGCGATAGAAAGTGACGGACAGGGAACCGTCTTCACTACCACCGGATGCCTGATGGCGCCCCACCGTAACCAGCCGCTGACCCGTGACGAAATAGAAGTGCAGCTGAAGCAGCGCCTGCGTGCCGACAGGGTGATGTGGATAGACAACGGAAATCTGGTGGGGGATGATACCGACGGACACATTGATACGCTGGTGAGAATAGCCCCGGACGACACCCTGCTGTATGTGGGATGCGACGACCCCGATGACGTGCATTATCGGCCTCTGAAAGCCATGGAAGAGGAATTGGTACAGTGGCGTACTGCCGCAGGGAGTGCTTACAGACTGCTGAAACTTCCGCTGCCGAACCCCATTTTCCGGAATGGCGAGAGGTTGCCTGCCACATACGCCAACTTTCTGGTGGTCAACGGTGCGGTGCTGTGCCCCGTTTACGGGCAGGCGGAAAATGACAGGTTGGCCTTGCAGCAGATACAGCAGGCGTATCCCGACAGGGAAATGGTGCCCGTTGACTGTAGGAGCATCATCGCCCAGCATGGGTCGCTACACTGCTGCACGATGCAATATTACTGATATACCAACGAATTATGAAGATAGGTTTTTTACAACAACACAATACAGCCGACACGAGGAGTAATGTGTTGAGGCTGGCTGAGGGAGTGGCTGATCTGGCAAAAAGGGGCGCAGAACTTGTAGTGCTGCAGGAATTACACAATTCGCTCTATTTCTGTCAGGAGGAGAATGTGGACAACTTCGATTTGGCGGAGCCTGTTCCCGGACCTTCTACCCAGCTTTTCGGCGAGATAGCCAGAACATATAATGTGGTGATAGTGACGTCGCTGTTCGAGCGCAGGGCTCCCGGACTCTATCACAATACAGCCGTGGTGATAGAGCGCGACGGCAGCATCGCAGGCAAATACCGCAAGATGCACATACCCGATGACCCTGCCTATTATGAGAAATTCTATTTCACTCCGGGCGACCTGGGCTTCCATCCTATTCAGACCAGCGTGGGCAGACTGGGGGTGCTGGTGTGCTGGGACCAGTGGTATCCCGAGGCAGCGCGGCTCATGGCACTCAGAGGTGCCGACCTGCTGATTTACCCCACGGCTATCGGTTATGAGAGCAGCGACAGCAAGGAGGAACAACAGCGCCAGCGCATGGCATGGCAAACGGTACAGAGAGGACATGCCGTGGCAAACGGACTGCCCGTGGTAGCGGTAAACAGGGTAGGGCATGAGACAGACCCTACAGGGCGTACCAAAGGCATCAGCTTCTGGGGCACCTCTTTTGTGGCCGGACCTCAGGGAGAGATATATTATGAAGCCTCCACTGACGAGGAAGAGAGTGTGGTGGTGGAGATAGACTTGAAACACAGCGAGCAGGTAAGGAGGTGGTGGCCTTTCTTACGTGACCGGCGGATAGATGCCTACGGAGGCATAGAAAAAAGATTTCTGGATGAATAGCAGCATCCGATACAAAATAGCGCAAACTTCAAACAACAGATAAAAAAGAACAGATTATGTCGTCAAACTTAAGATTTCAGGTGGTGGAGGAGGCCTTCAAGAAGAAAGCCGTGGAAGTGTCCACCCCCAAGGAGCGTCCTTCTGAGTATTTCGGTAAATATGTGTTTAACCGCCAGAAGATGTACAGGTATCTTCCCGCAGATATATACGACAAACTGATAGATGTCATCGACAACGGCAGCCGGCTTGACCGCTCTATTGCCGATGCCGTGGCTGAGGGAATGAAAAAATGGGCCATGGAGATGGGCGTCACCCACTATACCCATTGGTTCCAGCCTTTGACAGAGGGAACGGCGGAAAAGCACGATGCCTTTGTGGAACATGACGGAAAAGGAGGCATGATGGAAAACTTCAGCGGCAAGCTGCTGGTGCAGCAGGAGCCTGATGCCAGCTCCTTCCCTAACGGCGGTATCCGCAATACATTCGAAGCCAGAGGCTATTCCGCGTGGGATCCCACTTCGCCCGTGTTCATTATTGATGATACGTTGTGTATTCCCACCATATTCATTTCTTATACCGGCGAGGCGCTCGACTACAAGGCTCCTCTGCTGAAGGCGCTGCATGCCGTTGACAAGGCGGCTACCGATGTGTGCCGGTACTTCTATCCGTCGGTGCAGAAGGTGACCTGCAATCTGGGATGGGAGCAGGAGTATTTCCTGGTGGATGCAGGACTGTATTCCGCACGTCCCGACCTGATGCTTACCGGAAGAACATTGATGGGGCATGAGAGTGCCAAGAACCAGCAGATGGATGACCATTATTTCGGCACTATCCCCGACCGGGTGCAGGCATTCATGAAGGAGTTGGAAATCAAGGCCCTGGAACTGGCAATACCCTGCAAGACAAGGCATAACGAGGTGGCACCCAACCAGTTTGAACTGGCACCCATCTACGAGGAGTGCAATCTGGCTGTCGACCACAACATGCTGCTGATGTCGCTGATGAAAAAGGTGGCAAGAGACCACGGTTTCAGAGTACTGCTACACGAAAAACCCTTCGACGGTATCAACGGCTCAGGCAAGCACAACAACTGGAGCCTGGCGGCTGACAACGGAGTGCTGTTGCACGCACCGGGAAAGACACCCGAGGAGAATCTTCGCTTTGTGGTGTTTATCGTAGAGACACTGGTGGCGGTCTATAAGCATAACGGACTGCTCAAGGCAAGCATCATGAGTGCCACCAATGCCCATCGCCTGGGCGGACATGAGGCGCCTCCTGCCATCATCTCTTCGTTCCTCGGACAGCAGCTGAGCGAACTGCTCGACCATATAGAGCAGTCGGAAAAGGATGAACTGTTCAACCTGAAGGGAAAGCAGGGAATAGATTTGGATATCCCCCAGATTCCGCAGCTTATCATCGACAATACCGACCGCAACCGTACTTCTCCTTTCGCATTTACCGGCAACAGGTTTGAGTTCAGGGCCATCGGATCTGAGGCCAACTGTGCATCTGCCATGATCGCCCTCAATACGGCGATGGCAGAGACCCTGACGGCCTTCAAGGAGCGTACCGACGCTTTGATGGCAAAAGGCGAAAGCAAGATAAGCGCCATTCTGGATGTGCTGCGCGAGGATATACGTATGTGCAAGCCTATCAGGTTCGACGGCAACGGCTATAGCGAAGAGTGGGTGCGCGAGGCAAAGCGCAGAGGACTGGATGTGGAGCGCAGTTGTCCGCTGGTTTTCGACCACTATCTTACCGACAGCTCCATCGCCATGTTCGAAAATACCAAGGTGATGAGCCGAAAGGAACTGGAGGCCCGCAATGAGGTGAAATGGGAAACCTATGTCAAGAAAGTGCAGATAGAAGCCCGCGTGATGGGCGACCTTTCGATGAACCACATCATTCCCGTATCAACGCATTACCAAAGCCAGCTGATCAGAAACGTGCAAAGCATGAAGGCGGTATTCCCCCAGGACAAGGCAGAGCGACTCAGTGTGAGAAATATGAAACTGATAGAAGAGATAGCCGAGCGTACCGAAACCATCGAACGCCTGGTGGAAGAACTGACTGAAAGCCGGAGAGTGGCCAACAGGATAGAGAAGGTGCGCGAGAAAGCCATCGCCTATCACGATACCGTGGAACCGAAGATGGAGGCTATCAGATATGAAATCGACCACCTGGAGATGATCGTCGAAGACGGCTTGTGGACTCTTCCTAAATATCGTGAGTTGCTCTTTATCAGGTAAAAAAGACTGAATTTGTTTTGGCAGTATGTGAATTTTTTAATACCTTTGCACCGATTTTTGCGTCTCATGGTCCTGAAAAACCGTGTAACGTATTAATAATAAACAATATATTAATTATTTAAAAGTATGAATCAATACGAAACCGTTTTCATTTTGACTCCCGTTTTGTCTGATGAACAGATGAAGGAAACGGTCGCTAAGTTCAAGAAAGTGCTCGCCGACAATGGCGCCGAGATTCTGAACGAAGAGGCTTGGGGACTGAAGAAGATGGCTTATGCTATTCAGAAGAAATCCACAGGCTTCTACTGCTTGCTGGAATTCAAGGCAGAGCCGTCAGTAGTTAACCAACTGGAAGTTGCTTATCGCCGTGACGAAAAGGTGATTCGCTTCATCACAGTGAAGCTCGACAAGTATGCTGCAGAGTATGCTGAGAAGAGAAGAAACAAATACGCTAAAAAACAGGAGGCTTAATCTATGGCAGCACAAGAATCAGAAATCCGTTATTTGACTGCTCCTTCTATTGACATCAAAAAGAAGAAGTATTGCCGTTTCAAGAAGAGTGGCATTAAGTATATTGACTACAAGGATCCCGAATTCCTGAAGAAGTTCCTTAACGAGCAGGGAAAGATCCTTCCTCGTCGTATCACCGGAACATCACTGAAGTATCAGCGCCGTGTGGCTCAGGCTATCAAGCGTGCCCGCCAGATTGCTTTGCTTCCTTACGTAACTGACTTGATGAAATAATTAAGAGGAGGAGATAGAATGGAAATCATACTGAAAGAAGATATCATCGGCTTGGGTTTCAAGAACGACATCGTTAATGTAAAATCCGGATATGGCCGTAACTACCTCATCCCCCAGGGTAAAGGTGTAATCGCTTCTGAGTCTGCCAAGAAGGTGTTGGCTGAAAACCTGAAACAGCAGGCACACAAGCTGGCTGTAATCAAGGCTGCTGCCGAGCAAAAGGCTGAAACCTTGAAGGACGTGGCTCTTACCATCGCAGCCAAAGTGAGTGCCACTGGCGCTCTCTACGGTTCTGTTACTTCTGCTACCGTAGCTGCAGAGTTGGCCAAGCTTGGCAAGGAAGTGGATCGCAAGATCATCGTGATGCGCGACATCAAGAACGTAGGCGAATACGTGGCTTCTGTGAAACTGCACAAGGAAGTGACCGTTGACATTCCCGTCAAGGTGGTGGCTGAAGGTGCAAAAGAGGAGGCTCCCGTTGTTGCTGAAGCTCCTGTTGCCGAGGCCCCCGCAGTGGAAACTGCAGAGGAAACTGCTGAGACTGCAGAATAATTCGTGATATCCCATCCTGATTGGTTCGAAATCGGACTTTTCAGGTTGAACAGATAAGAAGAGATGTATTGTAGGAAACTGCGATACATCTTTTTTTTTCTTGGTGGCTTTTACTTGGTTTTTCATTTTGGTACAATGCTTGAAGAGTTGAACGAACGAGATGATGCAAAGTTACAACGTTTGTTCCATCCCTCCAATGGTTGTTCCGGATGTTGGGAGCCTCTGTTCCGGATTTTGAACCCTGCGGGCTCCCATACCCTCCGTCTGTCTCCCGCCATTGCCGGTATTTTCTTTCTCGGGAGGAACAATTTTTTCCCTCACGATGAAAAAAAAATACTTTGTTTCCTGCTAATAACCTGATAACAACGATGTCCCGAATATAGTGAACAGCTCTCTATAAGTGCCCATTTCCTTAAAACCTTAAATCCTTAAAACCTTAAATCATAAAATATGACCATTTGCATGTTGCACACAGCGCAGACCACCTCCCTTTTCTCGAGAGCCATCCATCTCCGGAGATTTGCTCCACAGATTTTCCCTGCAATTTTTCTTCTTCTTTTTTCTC
>CALZXH010000018.1 GCA_945830055.1 uncultured Prevotella sp. | reverse complement strand
AACCGGACAAGACATTAATTGACAAAATTTTCAAAGAACTCATTTTATTTACTGCTAGAGCCGCTTAGGCTTGGCGAATATTTAACGAAGTATTAATGGGTTAAACGGGTTAAATAACGTACTTTTATTTTTGGGTGTGCCGCCGCGCCGGTATATATATAGGAGTTTATATTACATATAAAAATATCTTTACAGTTAGAAATTACCTTTTTTTTTGCGATTTCGCCGCACAATCATTCGGCGTTTTTTACTTTTTTATATCATTTGTAACAGTCTTTTGGCTGTCACATCGAATGGCGATGGCTCACACATCATACAAACATATAAGTTATTTAACCCGTTTAACCCATTTAACCGAATCAAATATTTTTGTGGCTTGGCTATGTGGAGGCGAGGTGCTGGGTTAAACAGGTTAAATGGGTTAAATAACTTATTCGCAAATCGCATACAACAGCCGCTAAGCCTCTCCCTTCACAAAGTCGGGGAAAATCGTGCACGAAGTCAGGGAAAACAGGATAACGAGGCTGAATATTTCGTACCTTTGTATAAGATAAGCTGCATCACAAAGAACCTGCAGATGCCTCCAGAAGCCATAAATGATGACAGGCGCCGGTCAGAATTTATCAGGTGAAAAAGGATGGTGGATGTCGCTTTTTTTGTATATTTGCAGCAGATTGCAGGCGTATCTCTCCTGCGACAGGTGAAAAGTTATGGGAACATACATCAACAAAGGCAACAATGCGTTCCGCGATATAGTGACTCACGAGTATGTGGACAAAAGTCCGCTGATACCGCTGGTCAACGCGACACTCAACTCCGAGAACCGCTACAGCTGTGTGACGCGATGCCGCCGCTTCGGCAAGTCGATAGCGGCAAAAATGCTGTGTGCCTACTACGACAAGTCGTGCGACTCGCGTGAACTTTTCGCCGGACTGAAGGCGGCAAAGGACCCGTCGTTCGAGGCATATCTGAACAGATATTATGTCATCAATGTTGACATGACCGACTTCACCACAAGATACAGGAGAGAAAGGGATATTGTCTGGCGGATTCAAAGTAAAATCATAGATGACATTCAGAAAGAGTTTCCTCAGATTGACAGAAAGGAAGATGACGACCTGATGGAGATACTCTACCGCATCAGCGAGAGCACAGGCGAGCGTTTTTTCATGATAATCGACGAGTGGGATGCCATCCTGCGCGAGATGGGGACGGACGAGTATATCACCACGGCTTATGTAGATTTGCTCCGCCGTCTGTTCAAAGGTTCCGGCTCGAACGAGGTCTTTGCCGGTGTATATCTCACTGGTATCCTGCCCGTCAAGAAATATAACACCGAGTCGGCGCTGAACAATTTCTGCGAATATACCATGACACGCCCTGGTCAGATGGCAGATGCGCTCGGTTTCACCCACGACGAAGTGGAGACTCTTTGTCAAAAACACGGCATGGATATCCGGGAGATGGAACGCTGGTATGACGGCTATCGTATAGGCAAGGCATCGCGCATGTTCAACCCCTATTCCGTGATGAAGGCTATCACTAACGAAGAGTATGGCAGCTACTGGTCCACCACAGGTGCTTACGACTCTGTGAAGACCTATATACAGATGAACTTCGACGGACTGAAGGACGACGTGATAAGGATGCTCTCGGGAGAACAGGTGAATGTGGATACAACGGAGTTCCAGAATGACATGCGCATCGTGAACAGTAAGAACGATGTCCTCACAGTGCTTATCCATCTCGGCTACTTGGCTTACGACCAAGATGAGCAGGAATGTTACATTCCCAACAAGGAGGTGGCTGACGAGATGAACAACGCGATAAAGGCTACCTCTTGGGAACCACTGGTCAAGACAATACAGAACTCCAAGAGCCTCCTCGCAGCCACCATCGCCGGCAACGAGCAGGCTGTGTCCCAAGCCATAGACATTGCTCACGACGAGCATACCAGCATCCTTGCCTACAACGACGAGAACTCGCTTGCCTGCGTGCTATCCATTGCCTATATATGGGCTAAGAACGAGTATATTATCCACAGGGAGTATGCCACCGGCAAGGGCTATGCCGACCTTGTGATGATTCCCCGTCGCAACGTCTCCAAGCCAGCCCTCGTCATCGAACTGAAGTACAACCACTCTGCCGACACGGCCATCGACCAGATTAAGCGGAAAAACTACCCGGATAAGTTGTCGGAATACGCCGGCGACATCCTCCTCGTGGGAATCAGCTACAACAAGGAAACGAAGCAACACACCTGCAAAATCATGAAAGCGTGATTTTCCGTGTAATCCGTGCCTAAAAAAGGTGAAAAGAAAGGCACACAGCTTCACAAGATCATCATCCAGTTCTGCGGATGGGACGCGGTGAGGATGGAGGAAGTGTAGGAAGAGTGTATCATTCTGTCAGGAAGGACTGTATCTGGAGCAAGGACTCGTGCATCTCTTTCGGTTTGAAGCCATGACCTGCGCCGTGGATGATGTGCAGACGGGCATTCTTGTAAAGGTTTGCCGCACGACGGGAGTCTTCCATCGACACTATCCGGTCGGCATCGCCTTGAACTATCAGCACAGGTTTCTTGAACTTTTTGATTCTCTTGAACACATCCATATCGTGAATCTCCATGAAGAAACGACGCCCCAACGGAACATTCCATAGCGTTGTAGTGTCGGGGATGACGGCCGTATCGGGGTAGCGTTCCCTCCAGTTGTCCGGAATACAGAGGGCGGGGAATACAAGCACCAGTCTGTGCACATCCTTCCGGATGGCGGCTGCTGTCAAAGCCGACACCAGTCCGCCCTGGCTCTCGCCGATGAGCACGATTCTGCCGGGATCAACGTCGGGCTGTGACTTGAAGTGGCGGACAATAGCTTCCAGGTCGCTCTGTTCGTCAGGTATCGACATGTTGAGCGTATTGTTGTCGCTACGGCTGTTGACCGACCCGCATGGGAAGTCGAAAGCATAGCACTGGTACCCCAACTCGTTCAGGGCCTTGAAGTAGTTTTTGCCGTGGGCGTGGGTGCCGTTGAAGCCGTGGGCAATGATGGCAACAGGCTGTTTTTCGCCAGTATAGCGAGGCTTGCTGATGACACCGAAGATTTGTCGCTTGCCGTTGGCAATCCATAGGTCCTCAGAGTTTTCTGACATGACTACGGCAGCCATCATCAGCAGGACCAAAAGGCTTAAGGTCTTTTTCATATTCTTATAGGAGGCGGAGGTAAAGTATGTTTCTGCAAAGATATACATTTCCCGTTAACTGGCGAATGGTTCAGGCGAAAATTTCCGATGAACTCCCCACCCCGGTTAAACAAGTTAAACGGGTTAAATAACGTGTTTGTTTATTATCTGGTGACTTGGATTTTTTGGCACGTAGAACATGGATTAACACGAAGAGTACACATTGCCGTGTCTTCCGTGCCGAAAAGATTATCCCTGAAGATTTTGCAGTTCGAAAATTATTAGTATCTTTGCATCCGCATTTGGTTCACGTAATGTGATTAAAAGGGAACAGAGTGAGAATCTCTGACAGTCCCGCTGCTGTAGATTGCCTTTATACAGCCGGAATACAAAATGTCACTGACAGCAATGTTCGGGAAGACATTCCGGTTTGGCAAAAGTCAGAAGACCTGCCGATGTGATTGTATTTCCGCCCTCGTGGGATAGGGCTTGAAAGAAAGAATAATGGTTGTACTCAAAAGACTTGCGACGGGTATCGTTGCCCTTTCAGGTGTCTTGTGTGCCGAGGCGAATGATACGCTACGCACGCAAACGATAGAGGATGTGGTGGTCACGACGGAAAGGAGCCGGACTTCCAACATCTACTCTACCATACCCGTGCAGTCGGCCAGCGGTGACGACCTGCGCCTGGCGGGCATCCAGAGCGTTGCCGATGCCGTGAAGAAATTTGCCGGTACCTCGGTAAAGGACTATGGGGGCATCGGTGGCATGAAGACCGTATCGGTACGCAACCTCGGAGCACAGCACACCGCCGTGAGCTACGACGGTATCGTGGTGAGCAACACCCAGGCCGGACAGATAGACATAGGGCGCTTCTCGCTGGACAACGTAAGCCTGCTGTCACTCGCCATCGGTCAGGGCAGCGACATGCTGCAGTCGGCGCGCCATTATGCCTCGGCAGCCATGATGAGCATCACCACGGAGCAACCTCAGACCAATGTCAGACCAACCCTCTGGAGGATAGGACTGGCAGGCGGCTCATGGGGACAGATCAGTCCCAAGCTGCGGCTATGGCAGAGGCTGTCGGAAGCCACCATGCTCTCCGTCAACGCCGAATACATGCGTGCCGACGGCATCTATCCCTACACCCTGACCAACGGAAAGGAATCGACGCGGGAGAAGAGATACAACTCGGGCATCAGCCAATGGCATGCAGAGGCCAATCTGGGCACCAGGTTTGCCAACAGTTCACGGCTCGACCTGAAAGCCTACTACTACCGCTCAAGCAGAGGCCTGCCCGGAGCGGTGATACTGTACAACAGCGACAGCAGGGAGCACCTGTGGGACGAGAACCTGTTTGCACAAGCCATTTACCGCAAGCAGTGGGGCAGCCGGTGGCAGATGGCAGCCAGAGCGAAATACACCCACTCATGGAACAAGTACGAGGACTACAACATCAAATATACCGACGGCAGGAAGGAAGAGCAGAACAGTCAGGACGAGTATTACGCATCCTCTACCCTGCTCTGGCAACCGTTGGGGAGCCTCTCCCTGTCGCTGGCAGAGGATGTGGCTTTCAACAAGCTACGCACCAACGTGAACGGAAGCCCCAATCCCCTGCGGTTCACATCGCTTACCGCCCTCGCCGCCAGGCTGCGTGCCGGCAGGATTACCGTAGAGGGCAACCTGCTGATGACCTATGCCACAGAGACGCTCAACGAAAGCACGACCTACTCGCTGAAAACACCGGAAGACAGGAAGCATCTCTCCCCCTCACTCTCGCTCAGCTGGCGCATCCTGCCCGACGAGGCACTTTACCTCAGGGCGCTGTACAAATCCACCTTCCGCCTGCCCACTTTCAACGACCTGTACTACCTGCAAATAGGCAACACCTCGCTGCGCCCCGAGAAAGCACACGAATACGGCATCGGCATCACCTGGAACTGCCGCCGGATAGGCTGTATCAAGTATATCGCCCTGACCGCCGACGGCTACTACAACGACGTGACCGACAAGATAGTGGCGTTCCCATCGACCTATATTTGGAAGATGGTCAATTTCGGAAAGGCGGAGATATGGGGGCTCGACGCCACCCTTGCCACGCAGATAGACCTGGCAAGGAGGACCAGCGCAACGCTCTCTGCCTCGCTCTCATGGCAGGACGCGCAGGACAAGACTGCAGGCAGTCCTACCTACGGCAGCCAACTGCCCTATACGCCGGAGGCAAGCGGAGGCATATCGGCTATTCTCGCCACGCCCTGGTGCACCTTGGGCTATTCTGCCTCGGGACAGGGGCGGCGCTACTCAATGGCGCAGAACACGCGTGAATACCGTCTGAAACCCTACATGGAGCACTCGATAAGCATCTCGCGCGAGTTTGCCTGTAGCAGCACCAGCCGACTGCAACTGCAACTATCGGTAAACAACCTGACCGACGAGAAGTACGAGATTGTAAAATACTACCCGATGCCGGGCCGCTCGGTGACCGCATCTGCCACGATGGATTTTTAACACAATATCATTAAATACATCAAGTTATGAAATTCAGAAGTTTATTTCTTTCCGCACTCTGCGGACTTGCTGTTGCAGCAGCATTTACATCATGTAGCGATGACGATGACGACGTGCCCGCCCCCCCGACGGCTCCCGAAGAACTACAGGGACTGGTGCTCAACGAGGGCTCTTACGGACTGAACAACGCCTCGGTCAGCTGGTTTAATGCCCTGAAAGACACCACCACATCGGTGACCAACGACCTGTATCTTCTCCAGAACATGAAGCAGTTGGGCGATACAGGACAGGACCTCATCGCCGCAGACGGGAGCATCTACATCAGTATGTACGGTTCAAGCTATATCACCAAGCTCGACAAGACGGGTGTGGAGCTGGCACGCCGCGAGTTTGGCAACGACCTCGGACAGCCCCGCTATATGGCTGAGTGTGACGGATATATCTACGTGAGCACATACGGAGGATATGTGGTAAAGCTCAACGCCACCGACCTCAGCGTGGCAGGCAAGGTGACTGTGGGCAAGGCAGCAGAGAGGATAGACGTGGAGAACGGCATCCTGTACCTGGCTTGCGGCAACAGCCTTGACTATACCGCCGACAACCGCATGTTCATCATCGACACCAAGAACTTTGCCGATGCTGCCGTGAAGTATGTGGAGGTTTGCGCCAATACCCAACTTGTCAACGCTTCTGCCAGCTACGTGTTCATACAGGGTTATGGAGCCGACTGGACAAACACTCCCTTCTGGGTGTATGACATCAAGAACGGCAAGGCAGAAGATACGGGACTGTATGCCACCTACGCCATCGCCACCGACGACGAGAATACGGCATTGGCCATGTACTCCAGGACCGACTGGTCAACCTACACGACCACCAATACCTACTTCACCTACAACGCAGCCACCAAGACCAAGACCGACATCACGGCACAGATTGTGAAGGCTGTGCCGGAACTGGCTGGCGCATCTGTTTATGGACTCTGCGCGGGCAAGGACAACTCGTTCTACATTACCACGACGCTCTACGCGTCGGGCAACGGTACCGTTTATCACTTTGACAGCAACTACAACCTGCTCGGTTCGTTCACCTCATGGGGTCAGAACCCGAAGAAGGTTGTTGTGATGTAACCATTAAAATATGAAGAAATTATCTTTTTGTTTGACACTTTTTATAGTCGCCTTCTTTTCCTGCACTTCCGGCGTGAGCCGCAAGTCGCAGGAGGGAGCCGACACCCTGCCTTTGGCATACTCCCGACTGCTGCATATCGTGAAGCACGAGGGGTATCATGTGGCAGAGATTGCCGATCCGTGGAAGAAGGGGGCGGTACTGCACCGCTATATCCTTGTCAGCAACCCTAAGGCAAACCATCTGCCCCAGGGCACAGTCATTCAGGTGCCCGTAAGCAAGGCGGTGGTGTTCACTACCGTGCATGCCTCTTTATTGGCAGACATGGGCTTGCAGGGGCATATCTGCGGAATGGCGGATATAGACTATGTGAAACGAAAAGAGATCGGGGCGCTCATTTCATCAGACAGGATTGCCGATGTGGGCAGCAGCATGTCGCCCAACGTGGAGAAAATCATCGACCTATCGCCCGACATCATCCTGCTCTCGCCGTTCGAGAACAGCGGCGGATACGGCAGACTTGACCATATCTGCGTGCCCATCATCGAATGTGCCGACTATATGGAGATTTCTCCGCTGGCACGTGCCGAGTGGATGAAGTTCTACGGCATGCTCTTCGGCGCAGGGCATCAGGCTGACAGCATCTTCAACGAGGTGGAGACCCGCTACACGGCACTTGCCGAAGAGGCAAGGCAACTGGGCTCGCAGCCCACGGTGATGGTAGATTTCCCGTCAGGCGGCACATGGTACGTACCGGGAGGTGAGAGCAGCATAGGACGGCTGATTGCCGATGCCGGCGGAAAATACTGTTTTGCTGATGACAAGCACAGCGGGAGCGTGGCTCTATCGTTAGAGAAGGTGATTAGCCAATGCGAAGACGCCGACCTCTGGTTTTTCAGGTATGGCGGCAAGGAGAAGACGCTCGCCGGCATCGCCGATGACTACACGTTCATTTCGCATATCAAGGCTTTTGCCGACGGCAACGTGTATGGCTGTTCTACTGAGCGTACCACCTTCTTCGAATCGACTCCGTTCCATCCCGAACGCCTGTTGGAGGACTTCATTTCCATGATTCATCCGCAGACAGGTTACCAACCGAATTATTTCAAAAGAGTGAAATGAAAAGGACTGGTCTGCTCATCATACTGGCTTTGCTGCTGTTTGTCGCCAACCTGGCATACGGTTCGATAGACATCCCCCTGGAAGAGGTGTTCGGCATCCTTACCGGGGGCGAGCCCTCGAAAGCCGTATGGAGGTTTATCGTGATGGAATCCCGGTTGCCGCAGACCGTTACAGCACTCCTTTCGGGTATGTCGCTTGCCCTTAGCGGACTGATGCTGCAAACGGCATTCCGCAATCCGCTGGCAGACCCCTCGATATTCGGTATCAGCAGCGGCGCCGGCGTGGGAGCGGCGCTCGTGATGCTGCTCTTTGGCGGCAGCCTTACCACCAGCGTGCTGTCGTTCAGCGGATTTGCCGCCGTGTTTGCCGGCGCCTTCGCAGGCGCCGTCATGGTCATGGCTGTGGTATTTGCTTTCTCGCTCTGGGTCAAGAACGACATCATGCTGCTCATCATCGGCATCATGATAGGCTACCTGGCTTCGGCAGCCATCAGTCTGCTCAACTTTTTCGCCACCGAAGAGGGCGTCAAGTCCTACATCGTATGGGGTATGGGCAATTTCGGAGGGGTGCCCTTACGCCTGCTTCCCTATTTCTCTGCGGTATGCCTTGCGGGCATCGTCGCCTCGCTACTGCTCATCAAGCCCCTCAACATCATCCAGCTGGGACACAACTACGCCAGGAACCTGGGCATCAGGACGGCACGCCTGCGCAACAGTCTGCTCGTCATCACGGGCCTGCTCACGGCGGTAGTGACGGCTTTCTGCGGTCCCATCTCTTTCATCGGACTTGCCGTGCCTCATCTTGCCAGGATGATATGCCGCACCAGCGACCACCGCATCCAGATGCCCCTGACGATGGTTACGGGAGCCATCATCGCCCTGCTTTGCAACCTCTGTTGCTCACTCCCGGCATCGGGCAGCCTGCTCCCGCTCAACGCCATCACACCCGTTATCGGCGTTCCGGTAGTCATCTACGTGATATTGAAGAGAAGAGGTTAATTATCTTCTCCTGTCAGCGTGTTATCTCGAGGATTATTTGTAAATTTGCAACATCAAACACCAATTTGTTTTTTCAAGGTGAATTTTCAATTTATTCCACCGATAACACTATCAAGCATTTATGAGAAAAGAATGGCGCGGGTTTAAAGGCACCCACTGGCTTTCAGAGGTAAACGTACGAGATTTTATTCAGAACAACTACACCGCCTACAACGGCGACGAACAGTTTTTGGAGGCTCCCACCGAAAACACAGACTACCTGTGGGATGAGCTGCAGAAACTGCAGAAAGAGGAGAGAAACAAGGGAGGCGTGCTGGACATGGAGACGGAGGTAGTGTCGGGCATGACCGCCTACGGACCGGCATACATCACCCCGGAGTCTAAGGACAGGGAAATGGTGGTAGGCCTGCAGACCGACAAGCCGCTGAAGCGTGCCTTCATGCCCTATGGCGGCATCAAGATGGCAGAACAGGCATGCACCACTTACGGCTACCAGCCCTCGGAAAAGCTGCACGAGATATTCACCAAATACAGCAAGACACACAACGAGGGCGTATTCGACGCCTATACCGAGGAGATGAAGGCAGTACGCCACAACCACATACTGACCGGACTGCCCGACACCTACGGCAGAGGACGCATCGTGGGCGACTACAGGCGCGTGGCGCTCTACGGTATCGACTTCCTGATCAACGAGAAGGAGGAGGACAAGCGCAACTGCGGATGCGGCGTGATGAGCGATGAGGTAATACGCCTGCGGGAGGAGATATCCATGCAGATAAAGGCGCTTAAGGAGATGAAGCGCATGGCAGAAATCTACGGCTACGACATCTCGCAGCCTGCCGCCAACGCCCGCGAGGCTGTACAGTGGCTGTATTTCGGCTATCTGGCGGCCATCAAGACTCAAAACGGAGCCGCCATGTCTGTGGGCAGAATATCCACCTTCCTGGATATCTATATAGAGCGCGACCTGCAGGAAGGTACGCTGACCGAGGCTCAGGCACAGGAACTCGTTGACCACCTGGTGATGAAGTTCCGCATGGTCAAGTTCGCCCGCATCCCGTCGTACAACCAGCTGTTCAGCGGCGACCCCGTATGGGCTACGCTGGAAGTGGCAGGCATGGGCATGGACGGCAGGCACATGGTGACAAAGAGTGACTTCCGCTTCCTGCATACTCTGGAGAACATGGGCCCCAGTCCGGAGCCCAACCTCACCGTGCTCTACAGTCCGCACCTTACGGATGCCTTCAAGCACTACGCCGCCTTGATATCCGTGACCACCAGTTCCATACAGTACGAGAACGACGAGGTGATGCGCCCCATCTGGGGAGACGACTACTCCATCTGCTGCTGCGTGAGCGCCACACAGACGGGCAAGGAGATGCAGTTCTTCGGGGCACGTGCCAACCTGGCCAAGTGCTTCCTGTATGCCTGCAACGGCGGTGTAGATGCCAAGAGCAGGGAACAGGTGGCACCGGGATTCAGACCCATCCGCGACGAATACCTCACTTGGGAAGAACTGGAGCCACGCTTCGACCAGGCGATGGACTGGCTGGCGGGTGTGTATGTGAACACGCTCAACCTGATACACTACATGCACGACAAATACTTCTATGAGGCTGCCGAAATGGCGCTGATAGACACCGACGTGCGCCGCACCTTTGCCACAGGTATTGCCGGTTTCTCGCATGTGGTGGACTCCATCTCGGCTGTAAAATACGCCAAGGTGAAGATGATTCGTGACGAAGAGGGATTCAATGTGGACTACGTGACCGAGGGCGACTTCCCCCGCTACGGAAACGACGATGACCGCGCCGACGAGATTGCCGTGTGGCTGCTCAAGACGTTCCTCACCAAGATACGCAAGCACAAGACCTATCGCAACAGCGAGGCTACTACCAGCATCCTTACCATCACCTCCAACGTGGTGTACGGAAAATATACGGGCAACCTGCCCGACGGGCGACGTGCCGGCACTCCGCTGGCGCCGGGAGCCAACCCCAGCTACGGAGCGGAAAAGAACGGACTGCTCGCCTCGCTCAACTCGGTGGCAAAACTGCCTTACGAGTATGCCCTAGACGGCATTTCCAACACGCAGACCATCAGTCCCGATACCTTGGGGCACAACGATGAGGAGCGCAGCCGCACCCTGGTGAAGGTACTCGATGGCTACTTCACACAGGGAGCCCACCACCTCAACGTAAACGTGTTTGGCGTGGACAAGCTGAAGGATGCCATGGAGCACCCCGAGAAACCGGAGTATGCAAACTTTACCATCCGTGTGAGCGGCTATGCAGTGAAGTTCATCGACCTGACCAAGGAGCAGCAGATGGATGTGATAGCCCGCCACGCCCATGAAAGGATGTAAGGGGGGAGTTGAAACCGCTTTTGAGAGTTGAAGCTGCTTTTGCAAGATGAAAGGATATGTCCATTCTACAGAATCTTTCGGTTCGGTTGACGGTCCGGGCGTGCGCTTCGTCATCTTCCTGAAAGGATGCGCCATGCGCTGCGCCTACTGCCACAACCCCGACACGTGGGCAAAGGGCACCCAGGCAGATCTGAGGGAATCCTCCGACCTGCTGGACCAGGCAGAGCGATACCGCCCCTACTGGGGGGCGGAGGGAGGCATCACTTTAAGCGGAGGCGAGGCACTACTTCAGATGGACTTCTGTATCGACCTGTTCACCCAAGCCAAGGAGAGGGGTATCGGCACCTGTCTCGACACGTCGGCACAGTGCTTTACCCGCCAAAGGCCGTGGATAGACAGGTTTGACGAACTGCTGCGGGTGACCGACACCATTCTGCTGGACATCAAGCATACCGACAGCGAAGAGCACAGGAAACTCACGGGTATGCCTAACGAGCACATCCTGGACTGTGCCCGCTATCTGTCGGAGAAGAACATACCCGTGTGGATAAGGCAGGTGCAGATTCCCACCATCACGAAAACAGAAGAGCAACTGGAGCGGTTGAACCGCTTTGTGGCTACCCTGCCCAACGTGAAGAAGGTGGAACTGCTGCCCTACCACACTCTGGGAGTTTATAAATGGAAGGAACTGGGAATGGACTACCCACTGAAACACTTGAACGAAGGATGAAAAAAGAAAACACCTCACAACTGATTATCAGGACAGGCAACGCATCGCTGTCCTTTTCCCACCTCGACATACAAGAGGTGTCGCTACCCATCTGCTATGTGCCCTATACGCTAAACAACGGCATCTCCATGGCAGCCAACCTGCGCGAAGCGTTCAAGGCAGAGGTGCAGGGACAGGAGAATTATGCCTCGGTGTCGGTAATGGTGGACTCGGCGGTA
The DNA here is from genome assembly GCA_945830055.1 of uncultured Prevotella sp. Lineage (GTDB taxonomy): Bacteria > Bacteroidota > Bacteroidia > Bacteroidales > Bacteroidaceae > Prevotella. The sequence goes on along the minus strand of CALZXH010000018.1, from coordinate 23,746 downwards.
ATGATGACTCCCATCGACGCCTTCGACGAAAGACAAAGCGCCACGCTCTACGCCCACTGCATGCCGCTGGGCGACAACGAGGCGGTGATGCATACCGTATTGCCTACCCTGAACGCCGTGGCTGTATTTGCCATCAACAAGGACCTTAAGATGGTGGTGACCGACCGCTATCCCCAGGCACGCTTCTTCTGTGCGGCGGCTCCCGTGTGGCGCTACATGCACCACCACAATACCGCAGGAAAGAAAAACAGACTATACACCTACTTCCACAACAACGGGGTGGATGTATTCCAGTTCGCCCCCAACAGGTTCAGGTACTTCAACCACTTCTCGCTGGGTGATGCCCACAACGATGCCGACCGTGCTGCTGACGCCATCTACTATCTGATGGGGGCATGGACACAACTGCAGCTCAACGCCGAGGAGGACGAGCTATACATCTCAGGCGACATGCCCAACCGCCAATGGAGCATCGACGAACTGCACCGGTTCCTGCACAAGGTGTATCCTATCAATCCTACCGCCATCTTTAACAGGCACGCCGTGACTCGTATCGAAGGTATGCCGCTCGACCTGATGGCGATATGGGCAAAAGCCTGAACCACTCCAAACCGCCTATCAACATCCTACAATCCTATGAAACGTACCCTCATCATCCTGCTGCTGACCTGTATTGCGGCGGCAGCCCCGGCTCAGACCACTTTTACCTTTCAAGGGAAAAAGAAAACTACCGGCAAGTATTGTCTGCTAGTGAACGACACCCGCACATCTGCCAAGGACTTCACCTTTGCCACCCCCGCAGAGGCCTTGCAATATGCCGAAAAGAAAGCGGAGAGCGACACCACATGGACCGATATTTACATCATGCCCTCGGTATATTGGATAGACAATCCTAATGACGATGCCGTGAGATACCCTGACCCGGGAGAAGGGACACCCTACGCGCTGACCGTCAAGGCGCACCATATCAGGATGATAGGTATGGGCGAAAAGGCGGAAGACGTGGTGCTGGCTTGCAACAGAGGACAGACACAGGGAGCCTATGGCAACTTCACCCTGTTTCACTTCCTGGGCAGTCATGTGCAGGCCCGGCACATCACCTTCGGCAACTACTGCAACGTGGATCTGGTTTATCCGCGCGACACAAGCAAGAACAGGAGCAAACGGAAAGAAGCCATCGTACAGGCTCAGATAGCCATCTGCGAGGGCGACTATTACCAGCTGTCAGACTGCCGTTTCATCTCCCGACTGAACCTGTGCCCCTTTGTAGGTGCCAGGCATACCACCTTTGACAACTGCTATTTCGAATGTACCGACGATGCCCTCTGCGGAACGGGCATATACAGGAATTGCAAGTTTACGCTGTACAGCGGCAAGCCGTTCTATTCTACCGACAAGGAGCAGGGGGCTGTGCTTACCGACTGCGACATACACAGCAAGACGCAGGGCATACAGTATCTGACCAAGGCGAGCGGCCCCATCGTGCTGGAGCGTTGCCGATGGACCAGCGACGACAAGAACCTGAAGATATGGTGGACAAAACGTGCCGACCCCAGACACCGGTGCGTGATGAAAGACTGCACGCTGAACGGACAACCGCTCACCGTACCCCAACCTACCGAGACGCTGCCGCTGGTACTGCCTGCATTCCCCTTGGCGGTACAGACAGAGATAGTGCCCGGCGGATGGACCATGGACTGCCATAAGCCTGCAGACACCATGGCTTACGACTGGCAGCCAGACAACAGCCGAAGCGCCTGGGGATGGGCTGAGGGCGTGGATGGCGCCGAAGGGAAATGGGGACTGGTACAACTGCAAAAGGGAGCACGCATGATGTTCACTCCGCGTAACGAAGAGGAGAAATGCTGCGCACAGACCTGTACGGTGACCCTCTATCCCTGCAAAGGTGCAGGACAAGGGTTTGGTTCTGCCACGGGACAATACCTTGACCTGTGCATCAAATTCAACACCCGCACGCTTACCGGCTACGGACTGCGCATCATGCGCACCCCCGAACACGACCACGCTGTGGAAGTGGTTATCGTGGAATACAAGGACGGAGAGACATGCCCCATCTCACAACCCGAGGTCTGCCGTATCTACAAGAACGAATGTCGCATCACCCTCACGGCAAAAGACTCGCTGTTCACCGCACTCATCGAGAACCCCGGCATGGATGCCTCGCAAACGCTGTCAGCCACCATGCCCAGTCCCAACTCCTTTGCCGGTTTCCATCTGCAACATACGGGCAGTACGGGAGCGTCAGCCACGGTGATAGGCGGGATTCAAATGGTGAATGAATAAGAAAAGGCAGGCTTCACAATCCCCCTTCCTCACCTATCATTCGTAACTCTTGATTTTGAAAAGTACCGCGTGTTCCAGAGTAAGCGGCTTGTTGTGGACAAAGAACACGGTACCGTCTGCCGGAGCAATCACCTCTTCAAGCAGACTACAGTCGTAGGGATTGAGGATATGGGCAAGCACCTCTCCCTGCTTTACCTGTACGCCTGCCCCTACCATACGGTAGAAGATGCCCGCCTGATGTGCCTTGACAGTCACCAGCTGTTCTTCGGCAAAAACCTCTGACTCATAGCCCACACCTGCGGTGGGAGTTGCTATCACACCGGTTTTCTTCATCATGCGCAGGATGGCCTCGATGGTCTGATTGCTCAGCTGCTTGTCGATGCCATCGGTCTTGCCTGCATATACAGAGAATGCCTTGACACCCCATATCTGCCAGTTGTAGTTGAGCAGGGCGGTATCGAAGGGCCTTGGCTTGCGGGTTGTGACGAAAGGAAACCCGAACATACGCGCCGTCTCCACATCCTCATAAGAGGTGCTGAGCATACGCACGTGAGGCACAAAATCGCCGGGCATATAAAAACTCGCCAACTGTATTCCATACTTGAAATCCTTGATACGCTCGAACAGGGCGGCTGCGATACGCTGTGTAGTCTCGCCCTTGTCATATCCCGGGAACATACGGTTGATGTCGGTGCCATCCATGGTCCAGAAGCGTTTTGATACATTCATGGAGAAGGGATTGCACGAGGGAATGACCAAAATACGGTGACCCTCCATCACCCCTTGTTGCTGCTCTATTCGCTGCAACTCAGCCACCAGACGCGCACAGATATACTGCTGACCTATCTCGTCGCCACGCATGGCGCCCACTATCGCCACGGTATTTTCACCCTCGCCGAACCAATAGCCCTCTATCTTGAACAAGCCACGGTAGGGTGACTTCATTTCAAACAATACTTCTTTTTTCATCTTGAATAACTTCGTGTGATTTCTACAGACAGCCATTCTCTTTATGCCTGTCCCCCGTCTTCCATCCTGAACACCCGCGCCATGAGCGAGCCCTCATAGACGATGGGATAGGCACGGATGGTGAACAGATAGCCCTGCACAGGAGAGATGACCCTGCTGAGCACCACCCCCGTAAGCGGTTCTACTATCTGCCCTATCTCCTCGCCGGCAGCCACTATCACTCCGCACTTGAGTTCTGTGATGAACACCCCGGAAGTGGTGGCGTTGAGAAACTCCACCCGGTCGCCCTTGCACACCAACGGTTTGGTAAGCGTAGCGGCTGTGACGGCAAGTTCTCCCTTCCACACTCCAAGATGATGCATCAGGTGGAAGATGCCATCCACCAGCCGGTAGCACATCTTATGGTTGATGCGCTGCCCCACTCCCATCTCCGCCACCAGACAGGGCGTGCCCGTAGAGTTGAGCGAATGTGCCAAGGTGGCTTCAAGTACGGTGGCGGCATCATGAATCCATATAAAATCTATGTTGAGCTGTTTTGCCAACGGCACCAGCCGCTCCTCGTCGAGCACATTGATGCGTACCTGTGGCGTCTCACGCAGATACAGGTTGCTGGAGTGTATGTCAATCACCAGGTCGGCACCTTTCAAGTCTTCGATGATGGCGTATGCCATCTGCTCTGCCACCGACCCGTCTTTGTCGCCGGGAAATATGCGGTTCATGTCCAGATCGAAGTTAGGAATGCCGCGCTGTATGGTGTCGATGCCCAAGGGGTTGAGTGCGGGGTATATCTCCACGCTGCCATAGATGTCGGCAATATGGGCAGCCAGTCGCCGTGCCATCTCATAGCACACCATCTGCCCCTCCAGTTCGTCTCCGTGAGTACCGGTGACGATGCACACCCTTTTTCCCGGATGCGCTCCACGAATTACGTTTTTCTTGATGGAGAGATGCTCGTCTATCGGCAACTCCGTAGAAGTTACAGTATGTATCACAGTTCTTTCAGTATTACGTTGATTTGAGTTTGCTCTTGTGCCGCTCCCACGTACAGTCCTCTGCTCACCGAACAGTCGGCGGCATCACGTCCATGGGCAATGGCTACATAACCGTATTCGATGCGACGGTCATTGGTAGGGTCCCACCCCATCCAGCGGTAGCCGTCGTGCACCTCCACCCAGGCATGGGTCTCTCCTGTACCCTCCACGAAGCCACACACATAGCGGGCGGGAATGCCATAGACACGGCACAGGGCTATCATCCAATGGGCATAGTCTTGACACACGCCCTGCCGCTTGACGCAAATCTCGCTGGCGGGAGTATGGATAGTGGTGGAAAACGGGCGATACTCCATCAGGGCATACACCTTGTGGCATAGCGCATCTGCCTGTTTCGCCACATCCTTGGGCATCTCTGCGGCAGGATGCTCCTCCAGCCAACGGGTAATCTGTTCCACCGTAAGTGTGGTAAGCGGCGTGGGCACAGCATAAACGGCAGGCACGATGCCATCATCGCGCCTCACGTAGGGCAGCATCTCCAGCACACCGGTACTTACGTATGCCAGTGTGGAATGTGCATCGCGCTGGGAACCATAGACTATCCGGTTGCCAAAGGCATCGTTGCCACTACGCACGGTGAAGCCCGGAGACAGGATGAATGACTCCTGGATGATACGCATATAGCCTCCATTCCGGGGCTGACAGCGCAGCAGGATATCGTGGTTGGTTACCGGTTGATTGAAGCTTACAATGGTATGGTAAGCGTACAGATACTGCTTCATAAGCGGATTCAGACGGTTAGCGGGCGTGTTCTGCGGGTTACACCCTTACCAACAGGTTCACATACTTGATCAGTTTGCCTTTGTATTCCGCGTCCGACAAGTCGAAATGCTCGGGTGTTATCATTTCGTCCAGTTGGGCACTGATGTGGTCATCGATGGCTCCGCTCATCTCTGCCGAGTATCTTTTGAGCGAGTCGTAAGCCAGCAGCACCCTGCGGTAAGGATAGCCGAAGCGCAGCTGCATGTCCAAATTCTCCACATTACGACCCATCATCATGATATTCAGGGCCTGATGGTTTTGCAGACGCTGTTCTGCCGAACCCCAGAAGGCGAGCGACCAGTCGATGACCGGCTGCAGATGACTGATGTTGAGGGCAGCCTCTTTCTTGCACTTGCGCAGATGCGCCACACTCATCTCCAGGTAGCTCAACGTTTCCGACATAATATCCTCCCTCAGCAGGATGGCGTTGTCCATGGCAAAGCGCTGTGCCGAGAGTACCGACGAGGGATTGCTCTCATCATAGAGCATGCCATAGGTAAACTCATCATTGCTGTTGTACGAACCCGAGGCGTTCAGCTTCTGCCACAGCGAGGTGTAATAGTCGGGATCGCCGTCAATCATTTCGTCAAAACACTTGTTCAGTTGGTGCAGGGTAAGATACACCCTGCTCTCGTATCTGCCTAGCCAATACAGTCTGTTGGCCTTGGTGGCAGAGATAATGTCACTTTTCACCATAATCTTTTTCCTATTTCATTCCTATTGTTGTCTGTTTTTCATTCCTTATTGTTGTTGTCTGCCTCAGTCTTCAGCCATCACCCATGTGTCCTTGAAGCCACCGCCCTGCGAGGAGTTGACCACAAAGGAGTCAGGGTTACGCGAGAAGCGGGTGAGTCCGCTTTTCCATACCCTGGTCTGCTTGCCTGTCACCACGAAGGCACGCAGGTCGGCCTTGCGCCACACCAGCTGGTCGCCCTCCAGTATCTCCAGGTCCTTGAAATCAATCACCTCCTGTGCTATCCAGCGCCTCGGGTGTTTCACGATTAGCTGGCGCAACTCTTCCAGTTTTTCAGCCGTAAGGTCAGACCCGAAGACCACCCCATAGCCGCCCGCCTCGCTCACATCCTTGATGACCAGTTTGCTGATATTGCTCATCACGTAGTCGTAATCCTCTTTGAAATAGGGGAGATAGGTGGGCGCATTCTGCAGGATAGAGTCTTCGCCAAGGTAGTACTTCACCATTTTGGGCACAAAATAATAGATGCCCTTATCGTCAGCCACGCCATTGCCGATAGAATTGATCAGAGCCACGTTGCCACTACGGTATGCCTGCATGATATTGGGCACTCCCAGCAACGAAGAAGGTTCAAAGGTCATGGGGTCCAAGTATTCGTCGCTGATACGCCGATAGATGCACCCTACCCTGATTTTCTCCTTGTACATTCCTCCATAATACACCTTGTTGTCCTCTACAAACAGGTCGCCGGGGTATGCCAAGGTGGCGCCTGTCTTTTCCGCAAAGTAGGAATGTTCGAAGAAAGCCGAATTGTAACGCCCCGGAGTGAGTATCACCGCGATGCCTCGATGCTCGTTCATGTCGTCCATCATCTCGCGCAGCAGGTCGGCATAGTCGCGGTTGTCTGCCACTGCATTGGCGGAAAAGGTATAGGGCGACACCTTGCGGGTAATCTTTCGGGCAATCATAGGATAACTGGCTCCCGAGGGGATGCGCAGGTTGTCTTCCAATACATACCACTGTCCGTTCTTCCCTTCCACCAAATCTATACCCGAGATATGGGAATAGACGCGGCCGGTAGGATTGATTCCCTCACACACGGGCATATAACCCTTGGAGGAATAGACAAATTCCTCGGGTACCACTCCATCCTTGATAATCCGCTTGTCGTGATACACATCCCATAAAAACATGTTCAGGGCCTCTACCCTTTGCTTCAATCCCCGCTCCAGATAATCCCAATCCTTCTTGCTGATAATGCGGGGCACAGAGTCGAAAGGAAACAACTGTTCGTTGAACACACCTTTCTTGTACACGCCGAAGCGCACACCAAACCGTTCCAGCATCTTGTTCACGGTGTCTCTGCTGTCTGTCAGTTCCTTGATGTTTACTGTCATTTTTTCCTTGTTTGTGTTGTTTAAGCGGAGCAACGCCTGCTGACGCCCCACCGCCATCCATTTGTCAGTTAGAATTACGCCTCAATATCAAAATGATAAAAATCAACTACAAATTTAAACATTTTGCAAATACAAACAAATAGATTACAGGCTTTTTGTCGTTCAATTCAATTATTCCTTTTACATTTTATCACTTTTCATACGTTTCTCTTTCACTTTATTCACCACAGGACTGCATAAGTAACAGATTGAAAGCAAGAGAAGGATGTCTTTTCAAAAGAAAATCATTACCTTTGCATTGTCCATGCAACAGACGGATGGCGTGAATCCAAACAAAAAGAAGAAGAGAAACATGAGAATCATCACCGGACTATACAAAGGGCGCAGGTTTGAAGTGCCGCGCACCTTCAAGGCAAGGCCTACGACGGACTTTGCCAAAGAAAATATCTTCAACGTACTGAATGCTTACATCGACTTTGAAGACTGCAAGGCACTCGACCTTTTCTCGGGCACAGGAAGCATCACGCTGGAACTGCTGTCAAGGGGTTGCCGACAGGTAACCAGCATTGAGGCCGACCGCGACCATCACCGTTTCATCACCCAGTGTCTGCGTGCCTTGAACACTGATAAATGCCTTCCCCTACGTGCTGACGTGTTCCGGTTCATCAAGAACTGCAAGGAACCGTTCGACTTCATCTTCGCTGACCCGCCATACGCGTTGAAAGAACTGGCAGAACTGCCCACACTCGTACTTGACAAGCAGATGCTGGTACCAGGCGGCATCTTCGTGCTGGAACACGGCAAGGACAACGATTTCTCTGCCCATCCACGCTTTGCCGAGCACAGGAGTTATGGCAGCGTGAACTTCAGCATCTTCAGATAGCCCCGCTCCAGCTTGCCAGAATCCTTATCATCTGTTCTTTACTGTTTCTTTCAGCAATCGGCCACAGGCAACTTGCGGTTGGGGTTTTCCTTGGCACCCAGTTCCACCAGTTCCCTGCCTTTTTTCATCACGCTCTGCGCTCCCACCGACAATTTATTGTTGGCATAATCATAGGCTTTTTGCACCTTGGCGATAGCCTCTCCCACATCATTATAGCGCTTGGCAAAATCACCCAAGCGGTCGATAAGTTGTTCTGCCAGTCCGAACACTTTCTGCTGGTTTTCCGCCTGTGTATATTGCACCCATGCGATATGGATGATGTGCAGGATGCCCAGCAGGTTCTGTTCGCCGCATATAAACACCTTTCGTTCAAAGGCATCACGCCACAGGGTGGCATCATTGGCGAGTGCCAGTTGCAGCGACGACTCAAACGGAACAAACATGATGACGAAATCGATGGCATGACGTGGCGCACGGATATACTTGCTGTAGTCCTTGCGTGCCAATTCGTTGACATGACTGCGCACGCTGCGCAGGTGTTCTTGCAGATACTGCTCTTTCTCTGCGGCATCGGTGGCGTTGACATAGCGCTCGTATGCCACCAGCGACACCTTGGAATCGATGACCGCATCCTGTCCCTGCGGATAGTGCAGTATCACGTCGGGTTGCATCTCCTTGCCCGTTTCATCATTCTTGATATTCTTACCGAGTTCGTCGCGCAGGCGCGCCTGCACCTCATAATGTATTCCTTCGGTAAGTCCCTGACTGGCAAGGAGGTCGCCAAGAATAATCTCGCCCATATTGCCTGCCACCTTGTTGTCTTTTCTCAGCACATTGGCCAAGGAGGCAGCACGCTCGCCTATCTCGCGGTTGCTCTCCACCATCAGTCTTATCTGCTCTCTAAACGAGGCAGAATGGCCTGCCTGCTCCTTGGCACTCTCATTAAGGGCGCGCCTCATCTCTTCCAAGGCATCCTTGAGAGGCTTGGTGATATGCTGCATGCCCTCCACATTCTGTTCGTTCAGTTTGGCTGTATTCTGTTCCAGCAGTTGGCGCGCCACATTGGTCATCTGCTGCCGCGCCGTTTCCAGTTGTTCTTTAAACTGTTCCTGGCGCAGCTGGCTTTCCTTGGCAAACTGCTCGTCGCGGATGCGTGCCATTTCGGCGGCCTGTTCTTTCAGCATCTCCACCTCTTTTGCTGATGCCTCGGCAGTGGCATGTAAGGTTCTGTTCTCAGTTTCCAGCTTCTTGGTCTGGTCTGTCAGCCGCTCCAGTTGCTGTACATACAAGTCCTGACGCGCCTTGGCAGCCTCCAGTTCGCTCTCCAATTTGAAGCGCGCCTCCACCTGTTGTTGCAACAATCCGATGCGTTTCGCCATGATACGCTGCACCAAGATGCCAGCCACAGTCAACCCTATCAGCACTCCCCCTATAAACAAAAGTATCTCCATTTTTATCTGCTTTTATACGTTTCAACAGCCATTCATTAAACATCAGTTTGTTGCAGGTACGCCTCGGTACACACAAAGGCACCGCCTCCGCCCACTACAGTATGAAAAACAGCCTGGTGGCTCTGCAACACCGTCTTCAGGTCACTTCGGATTCCCTCTCCGGTAAGTTTTAGCAGACTCTCTTTGACAGTCCACAGTTTGGCGAAAGCCATATCGGGCGCAGGAGACTGCATCACCTGCTGCAGTTCCTCCTCATTAAGCACATAGCGCGCCAGCGATTCCTTGAAAGGACGCACACGCTCCACATCTACGCCTACAGGAGTGCCAGAAACGGCACATGCTACAGCCTCCCTACAGTGGCTGATGCTGAAATGCAGCTTAGGATGGTGTGGCAGATAAGGTTTCCCACCCTCATGCCATGCCAGCAGAGGCTGTTCGGTGATGCCGTATTCCGCAGCAAGCGCCCGGCACAACAGCCGATAGGCAGCTACAGAGAGCCGCTGGTCAAGCTCATTCTTGTAACGCAACGCCTGTTCCCTGCGCTGGGGTGTCACGCTGCAGAGAGCCTCTTGCAGGTCAAAATCGTTGATATGGGTATCAATATACAGCATCTTCTTTAATTGTCGTTGTTTTCATGTCCCGTTCACTGCCCCATGATATGCACGTCGCCATTGGTTTGCTGTTCGCTCCAGTTGACCAGATACAGATGACCTGTAGCGCGTGTGAATGCGGTGTACAGCCAATGCAGATAAGACGGGGTAAGCATCTCGGGAGTCATATATCCCTGATCCACATAGACATGCTCCCATTGTCCGCCCTGCGCCTTATGACAGGTGACGGCATAGCCGAACTTGATCTGCAAGGCATTATAATAGATGTCGTTCTTTATCTTCTCTATCCTGTCTCGTTTCAGCGGGATATAGGCATAGTCTTCCATTACTCCGTCGTAAAGCATCTGTTGCTGCTCGGTGGTAAGTGCCGGCGCCTCTGTGGTGAGCGAGTCAAGTACGGCTGTGCAGTTGATTTGCCGGTCGTCATAATCAGGGAATATGAGTGTAAGATCCACAAACTTCAACCCATAAAACCTGCGGTGGTTACGAACTCTGCTCACCCTCACCCTGTCACCGTTGGCTATGAATGCCAGTTTCTGAGCGGTACTATTTTCCTCCACTCCCTCTGCCGCAGCCCAGTAATAATTGTTTTTCACCACCATCAGCATGTCACCCGACGAGATTTCCTCTTCGCAGTCAAGCACCTGGGTACGGATGCCGTGATTATAGATATTTGCCCGTTTGTTGCTTCGGGTCACCACTATCGTCTCGTCCTGCCCCACCCGTGCATAACTGTTTGCCAGTGTTTCTATCAGTTCGTTGCCCCGCACTACGCTGATATCGGCAAAACCTCTGAAGGTAATGCGCGGCAAGGCTGTCAGCTCGTCATGCTCTACCAGCTGGCGGATGGCAGTAGCGTTGACAAGGATACCCGACTGCAGACTCTGGCGCAGCACTTCGCTGAGGGTAGCCTCAAACACCTCCATACCATACTCTTCGAGTGTCTGTCTCTGCAAGGCCGGACTCTGTTCCTGCTCCACCGGAGGCAACTGGGCACTGTCACCAATGAACAGCAGCCGGCAGTTGTTGCCCGAATACACATACTGCACCAGATCATCGAGCAACCGTCCCTGCCCGAAGAGGGCATCGGCATATCCGTTATTGGAAATCATGGAACTCTCGTCCACCATAAATAATGTATTGCTCGCCTTGTTGGGCGCCAACGTGAAGGCGGAAAATGTGGCGGCCTGCTTCTGTCGGTAGATGACACGGTGGATGGTATAGGCGGCATGTCCAGAATAAAGGGCAAACACCTTGGCAGCCCTGCCTGTAGGTGCCAGCAGCACCTGCTTGATACCCAACATGGAGAGAGCCTTGACAAAGGCAGCCGCCAACGAGGTCTTGCCCGTACCCGCACTGCCCCGAAGTATCATGGTCGCCATAGACGAGGGCGAGCACATGAAACGGGTGAACACATCCACCGCCTGTTGCTGTGAAGATGTGGGTTCGTAGCGGAAAGCTTGCGCTATGCGGTAAGCAAGGTTCTCTGGCTGTAGCATCACTGCAAAGGTAAGGGTTAGAAACGAGAAAGTTCCTGCAGCCTCAATTTTTTTCATATTTTTTGTGTATTGTCTATGATTTAACGTACCTTTGCAATATGTTTGAGAATAGTTTTGACTTGTTGAGTCATATCAAATATCCCGATGATTTGCGCCAACTGAAGTTAGAGCAGCTTCCGCAAGTTTGCGACGAATTGCGCAAAGACATCGTCAAAGAGTTGTCGGTCAATCCCGGTCATCTGGCTTCCAGCCTGGGCGTGGTGGAGATTACGGTAGCTCTGCATTATGTTTTCAACACTCCCCACGACCGCATTGTATGGGATGTAGGGCATCAGGCTTACGGGCACAAGATCCTTACCGGAAGACGCGACACTTTCTGCACCAACAGAAAGCTACACGGCATCATGCCATTCCCCTCTCCCAAGGAGAGCGAATACGACTCTTTTGCCTGCGGTCATGCCTCCAACTCCATATCGGCTGCTCTGGGTATGGCTGTGGCTCTGCACGAGAGCGACCAGCATGTGGTGGCAGTCATAGGCGATGGAGCCATGAGCGGAGGACTGGCATTTGAGGGACTGAACAACGCGTGTGCCACCCCCAACAACATGCTCATCATACTGAACGACAACAACATGAGCATCGACCGCAGTGTGGGAGGCATGAAGGAATACCTGCTGAGACTTAACACCAACAAGACCTACAACGCGCTGCGCTTCAAAGTGTCGAAATGGCTGCACGACAGGGGCTATCTGGAAGAAGACCGCCGCAAGGGCTTCATCCGGCTGAGCAATGCGCTGAAATCGGCCATCAGCCACCAGCAGAATATCTTCGAAGGACTTGACATCCGCTATTTCGGACCCTTTGACGGGCATAACATCATAGAACTGGTGCGCATACTGAACCAGCTGAAGGACATGCAGGGCCCCAAACTGTTGCACCTGCACACCATCAAGGGAAAAGGATATGCCCCTGCCGAAGAGGAAGCCACCCTGTGGCACGCACCGGGCAAGTTTGACGTTGACACTGGCGAAAGGCTTGTACACGACAGTACCGGTGAACCGCCACGCTTTCAGGATGTGTTCGGACACACCCTGCTGGAGTTGGCGGAAAAGAACCCACGCATCGTGGGAGTGACACCCGCCATGCCCACAGGTTGCTCCATGAACATCATGATGGAGGCCATGCCACAGCGTACTTTTGACGTGGGCATCGCCGAGGGACATGCCCTCACTTTCTCAGGCGGTATGGCAAAAGAGGGAAGAATACCTTTCTGCAACATTTACAGTGCCTTCGCACAGCGCGCCTACGACAATCTGATTCACGACGTGGCACTGCTCAACCTGCCCGTTGTGCTGTGCCTGGACCGTGCAGGACTGGTAGGCGAAGACGGGCCTACACATCACGGAGCCTTCGACATGGCTGCCCTGCGCCCGGTGCCCAACCTAACCATTGCTTCACCTATGGACGAGCACGAACTGCGACGGCTGATGTTCACTGCACAGCAGGACAATCAGGGACCGTTTGTGATACGCTATCCCCGCGGCAAGGGTGTATGCCCGCAATGGCAATGCCCGCTGGAGGCCATAGAGGTAGGTACAGGCAGGTGCATCAAGGAAGGGACTTCCAAATTGGCTGTAGTGACCATCGGTCCCATCGGCAACACTGCCCTGCAGGCCATCCATGAGGTGGAAAAGCAATGGCAAGACAGTCATCCCGGCATAGCCCACTATGACCTGCGCTTCCTGAAACCGCTCGACGAGAAACTACTGCATCATATCGCTGCCCGTCACACCCATCTCATTACTGTAGAAGACGGAGTAAGACAGGGAGGTATGGGCTCGGCTGTCATGGAATGGATGAACGACCACGGATACATGCTTCACGTCACGCGCTTAGGTTTGCCCGACTCTTTTGTTGAGCACGGCACCGTGGCACAGCTGCAGCATATCGTGGGAATAGACCAAGAAGGTATTATGAACGCCATCCGCTCCGCAGCCAGGGATATATCATAACCAATTTCCATCACCTATGAAAATCATTATTGCCGGTGCAGGTGCCGTAGGCACCCATCTTGCCAAACTACTGTCAAGAGACCATCAGGACTGTGTGCTGGTGGATGAAGACGAGAACCGTCTGGAAGGTCTGGACACGGAGTATGACATCATGACACTGCAAGGCTCGCCAACCAGCATCAAGACACTGAAAGAGGCGGGGGCGGAAAATGCCGAACTGTTTGTCGGAGTTACTCCCGATGAGAGCATCAACATGAATGCCAGCATTCTGGCTCATGCCCTGGGCGCACGCAAGACGGTGGCACGCATCGACAACTACGAATACCTTGCCCCGCAACTGGAATCCTTTTTCAAGAACCTGGGCATCGACTCCCTCATCTATCCTGAAGTACTGGCGGCCATCGACATCAACAACGGACTCAAGATGAGTTGGGTGAGACAGCGCTGGGACGTGCACGGCGGGGCACTGGTGATGCTGGGAGTGAAACTGAGGGAGACCTGCGAGATACTCAACCAGCCTCTCAAGCAGCTGTGTACGCCCTCAGACCCCTACTACATCGTAGCGGTAAAGAGAGGAGACGACACCCTGATACCCGGTGGTAACGATGAACTGCGTGTGGGCGACCTCACCTACTTCATGACCACACGGGAATATATACCCTACATCCGCAAAATCTGCGGAAAAGAGCACTATGCTGACGTAAAGAACGTGATTATCATGGGAGGCGGAAAGACTACCGTACGTGCCGCACTCACCGCCCCGGACTACATGAACATCAAGATCATTGAGAAAGACGAAAGGCGCTGCGAGAAACTGAACACGCTGCTCAGCGACTCCAACACCATCGTAATACATGGCGACGGGCGCGACACCAACCTGCTCATCGAGGAAGGAATCGACAACACACAGGCGTTCGTGGCACTGACAGAGAACGCCGAGACCAATATCCTGGCTTGCCTCACCGCCAAGAAGATGGGAGTGAGGAAAACCATCGCTCTGGTGGAAAATCTGGACTATGTGAGCATGGCAGAGAGCCTGGATATCGGCACCATCATCAACAAGAAGACAATTGCCGCCAGCCATATCTACCAGATGATGCTGGATGCCAACGTGAGCAACCTGCGCTCGCTGATGATGGTGGATTCAGATGTGGCAGAGTTTGTGGCGGAGAAAGGTTCGGCAGTCACCAAGCACGCCGTAAAGGATTTAGGACTTCCCTTTGGCGTGACCATCGGCGGACTGGTTCGCGACAACCAGGGCATGCTGGTCAACGGTCTCTCGCGCATTGAAGCAGGCGACAGCGTAATGGTGTTCTGCCACGAACACAACTTGAAAAAGGTGGAACGCTTCTTCAAGCCCAACCGCTGGAGCATCTTCTAAACAGTATCAGGAACATTGATTCACAGGCATTACAAGAATGGTCAATTATCATCTCGTATCGAAAATCATCGGACAACTGCTCCTGCTCGAATGTATCATCATGATGTGCTGCTGGGGCGTTTCAGTAGGCTACGGAGAAGACGACAGCTTGCCCTTCCTGCTCTCATCCATCTTCACTGCCGGCGGAGGCATCCTGTTCAAGTTCTTCGGCAGAAACTCAGGCAACAACATGAGCCGGCGCGACGCCTACTTGGTGGTAACCGTGGCTTGGCTCATCTTCAGTGCTTTCGGCATGCTACCCTTCCTCATCGGCGGTTATATCACCAATGTGACCGATGCCTATTTTGAAACCATGTCGGGCTTTACCACCACCGGAGCTACCATACTGGATGATGTGGAGCATCTACCCCACGGTATCCTGTTCTGGCGTTCGATCACACAGTGGATCGGCGGCTTGGGTATCCTGTTCTTCACCATTGCCATCCTGCCCTCCATGACAGGCGGCAGCATGAAGGTATTCTCTGCCGAAGTGACAGGACCGTTCAAATCGAAGATGCACCCGCGCCTCAGCACCAGTGCCAAGTGGCTGTGGTCTATCTACTTGGCACTTACCTTCGCCTGTATCGCAGCTTACCGCATTGCCGGCATGGAATGGTTCGATGGTATCAACTATGCCATGACCACCACCGCCACCGGCGGTTTCGCCCCCCACAACGAAAGCGCCGCCTACTTCATCTCGCCGGCGATAGAATACATCAGCATCCTGTTCCAGTTCCTTTCGGGCATCAATTTCGTGCTACTCTATGCCGTGGTATTCAAGGCGCAGTTCGCCAACCTGTTCCGCAACTCCGAATTCCGCCTGTATATTGGTATAGTAACCATTTCCACCATTACCATCATGGGCATGCTGATGCACTCGCTCGACTACGGGCTGGAGCGTGCTTTCCGCAGTGCACTGTTCCAGGTGGTATCGTTCATCACTACCACAGGCCTCTTCAACGACGATGCCGGACAGTGGCCTCACCTTACATGGATTATTCTGGGCTGTTGCATGTTCTCCGGAGCATGCGCAGGTTCCACCAGCGGTGGCTTCAAGTGCATCCGCATCACCATGATACTGAAAGTGCTTCGCAACGAGTTCCGCCATATCCTGCATCCCAGCGCCGTGCTACCCGTCAAAATTAACGGCATGGCAGTGGCTCCTTCAAGGATAGGTACCCTGCTGGCTTTCGGCACGGTATATGTATTGATGTGCATCATCACATCAAGCATCATGATTGCCTGGGGGGTGGACCACACCAATGCCATCACCATCGCCCTAAGCTGTGTAAGTAATGTAGGTCCCACGCTGGGCACGGAGATTGGTCCGGTGATGTCGTGGAGCATATTGCCAGATACGGTGAAATGGATTTGCTCTTTCCTGATGCTGATGGGCCGTCTGGAGATTATCACCGTACTGATTCTCTTCAGTCGGAGTTATTGGAAGGAGAACTGACAGAGGTATTTTCCTCTTCATCCAGCCTGTTCTGTATCGTTTCCCTGATTTGCAGGAACTGCTCACACCTTACAAAGCCCTGATTGCGCTTCATGGCTTTTTTCACGTCATCAAGGCTGTTTTCATAGCAAGCCATCTCGTTATACATCTGTGTACGGTGGATGGCGGTACGGTGAATCTCATTCTCACGCTCCAGACGCAGTCGGTTGCATACCTTGGTAATCATCGGAGTCACCACAGCATCCATAAGATGGTGGCCCTGCATATACAGGTATGTGTTCTGAGGGGTGACGCCCAGCCTCAGCAAATCCTTCTTCAACGTTTCGTATGCAGCCTGGGCAGACGGATAGTGTCGCTGCATAAAAAGCAACTTGCGCTGCACCTTTTGCCTCAGGTGCGCCAATGCCAGTTGGGGTTTATGCACATCCAGTCCTCCCAGTTCCACCACCTTGCCGTAGTCTGAAATCGAAAACTCTCCGTAATGCCCGCTACGGTATGCCCATATCGACCATACGAAGAGAGGATAACATATTTCCGAATACTCTTTGAAGAACTGTTCAAAGTCAAAGATGCGATGGTCGTTCAGGGTCACCATCACACAGAGGTCATGCAGGGAGGGGGCATAGCACTGGAAATTCTCGATGGCATAGACAAAGGTGTGGAACACATAGGGATTTCCCAGCACCTTGCGCGAGGTGGGAGACGCTCCCTGCAGCAGGTAGTCGTAATCGGCATCCACACAGGCTATCATGTCCTTGCCGGCACCGTTGTCTACCACACTCATCAACGCCGACTTTTTGCCGCGTCCCAGCCCCTCCTTTCTTGCCGGAAGCATCACCTCGAAATACCTCTTTTCGTTCTCCAAGACACCAAGCACCATACGCCAGAAGAACACATCATCGTAACTCTCCACATAAGCCACGATTCTGCGCCTCTGGTCCTTTGCCTTCATGGCATTGGCAGCCTCAAAGTAGCGGCTGTTGACGTTTTCGTATAACTTCTTTGACAAAACGATACCTCTTTTAAGTAGTGATGTCGTTCACCTCTGTCACATGGTTCATCCATCCGTTCATGATGACAGCGGGCGAATGGGTGGTAAGCACTATCTGCACATTGGGATTGAGCTCCATAATCATGTCTATCAGCTGCTGCTGCCAGTCGATGTGCAGGCTCACCTCGGGCTCGTCCATGAACAGCACATAGGGTTTGTTGTCCTCAATCAGCACGGTAAGCAGTATGGCAAGCATCTGCTTCTCTCCGCTGGACAACTGATAACAAGAGATTACCTCACCCATCTGGGTAAAGGCAATTTCGTTTTGCGTGCGTATCAGCCGCTTGCCCGTTTCCGCAAAAAGGCGGTCAATGATATCCTGAAACAGTTTCTTGGGAGCTGACACCCTACCAGCCTGCTCTGCGGCATCGGCATCTCCCTGTTGCAGGATGGCGATGATGCGATTTCCCATGTTCACCTGATAATCAAGATATTTGCGCTGCAACTGGTACAGTTGCCAGTCCAGTTCGGTTGCCACGGGTGCATCCACGATTTTGTTGACCACATCGCCCTGCATCAGCGGACGGTCGAAACTGCGGATTACGTCATAGCGGATGCGTCCGGCATCCTCGGGTACCACCTTTATCTTCACACCAGGCAGGATATTGTCAGAGAGTTCCCCACCGGGCAGAAGGGTGCGCAGCACCTTGTTCAGTATGGTACTCTTGCCCACTCCGTTGATACCGCTGAGGATATTCACCTTAGGGTCCAGTTCCCACACGATGTGCTTACGACCGCTCCACAGCGAGTCTATCTCTATGCGAGAAATGTAGTCTGCGTATTTTTGAACCATCGAATCTGTTTTAGGTTGGTGATATTTCTACATCTTTGTGTATTGCAAATATATGAATTATCCCAATAATTGTGTACTTTTGCATCGGTTTTTTAACAACATTAAGTTGATTATGGATAACAAAAGAGTACTTTTGGCACACCTGTCGATGTTTTCAGCCTGTGCATTCTGGGGATTGATGGCTCCTTTGGGCAAGGATGCCATGGCACACGGACTCACGGGTATCGACATGGTGAGTTTCCGCGTGGGCGGAGCCTGCATCCTGTTTTGGCTCACCTCGCTGTTTGTGCCCCACGAAAAAGTGAGCAGGCGCGACAAGCTGATGCTTGTGGGTGCCGCCCTGTTCGGACTGGTATGCAACCAGTGCTGCTACACCATCGGTCTGAGCATCACCTCACCCATCAATGCAAGTATCGTCACCACCAGCATGCCCATCTTCGCCATGCTGCTGTCGGCACTCATACTCAAGGAACCCATCACGGGCAAAAAGGCTATTGGCGTGTTCATGGGATGTAGCGGTGCCCTGATACTGATACTCACCAGTGCCCATAGCGGCAGCAACAAGGTGGGCGACATCCGGGGCGACTTGCTCTGCCTGTTTGCCCAGTTCTCCTTTGCCTTGTACCTGTCGCTGTTCCGCGATCTGATACGCCGTTACTCTGTGTTCACCATCAACAAGTGGATGTTCCTATATGCCTGCCTCCTTGTACTGCCGTTCTCCCAGCACTCGCTGCGCCAGATAGCATGGACGGAGGTAAGCGCCACCACCTGGCTTGAAGCCGCCTATGTAGTGGTGATAGGCACCTATTTCTCCTATATCCTCACCATGATAGGCCAGCACACGCTACGCCCCACCGTAGTCAGCGTTTACAACTACGTGCAGCCCATCGTCAGCGTGATTGTCAGTGTTTGCATGGGTATCGGCATATTGCGTTGGAGCCATGCCCTGGCTGTCATCCTGGTGTTCTCGGGAGTGCGATTGGTAACCAAGTCAAAGAGCAGAAAAGATATGGAGAAAGAACAGGCGGAGCAAACTGTTTCCCCTTCGTCTGATAAGGGCTGACATAGACTTCCGGAAGAAGAACCGCTGGAGACAGATTCCTTAGGATAAAATATAGATAAAAAATGAAGGTACCTTCATCGACTGACGAAGATACCTTCGATGGCTTATGAAGATACCTTCATTGGCTTATGAAGGTATCTTGCTCAAAACGGGGTGTTTTTTATGCCATTATGCCATCGGCGGAAGGATGGAAGATGTTGGTGGTCGCCGTCACCTCCACTACCTGGAGAATTGCTTCCTGCCAATAGACAGGTTGGCTGCATGTCATACACGTTCATTGCTGGTGTTTCATACAGTTTTTTCTTCATTGTCTTATATTTTTTTATGGTTATAACTTTCTTCTATTATTTCACTATCACCTTCTTGCCATTCATGATGTACAGGCCTTTGGAGAGAGCGCCATTTACTGTGCGGCCGTCGATGGTGTAGATGCCCTTTACAGCCGACGCCTTCAGCTCTGCGGGAACCACCTCCATGATGCCGGTGGTATTATCATCGTCGCCGAAGATGCCGATGGACATGAGGCGGGGGCTGCCATATTGCTCTTGGCTGTGATGTTGAGATACATGCGGTAGGCAGGGAAGTTGGAGTCGGCACGCTGGTTGCCAAACGAGCCGTTGGCGTTGAAGGTGTAGAAGGTCTCGTCGAAGTCGGTGCGGGCGGCAAGGGTGCCGCTGTATGTCACGTTGACATCGGGGCATTGCGTCATCAGTCCCGACTTGCCATCCCAATCCACCACGCTCAGTTCCTTGTCTGTAGGAGCCAGTATGGTGGCAAGCACTTCTGTAAATGCGTTTTTGAACTCTACCGTTTGTTCGCCCTCTTGGCTTCTCTTCACCAAGAAAGGCACGCCTGCTGCTATCGTTTTCTCTTGGGGTGTCATAAGCATCATGATATACCTGTCGATGGAAGTGTTGTGGATGATGTTCGACTGGGGCAGATACACTTCGGCAAAATGCTCTTCATCTTCTCCCATGATGTATGTAATGCCATCAACGGTGGTCTCCTCCCCAGCAACGTAATACGGTGTAACCCTGTTGCTAAGTTTCTGTTGATATGCCTCCAAGGCACTTGCAGGGACCAATATTTTGTATGCATACAAATACAAGCCTGCGGCAGATGAGGGAGGAGTGGTGCCACGGAACTTCACTGTCACAGCTGAAAACGAGGTATTTGCTTGTCTATTTCGAAATTATTGACTATTTTTGGGCAACAATAATAAAAATCATAAAGTTATGGAATTACCTTTTGCTGAATCTTGGAAAATCAAGATGGTGGAGCCTATCCGCAAGAGCACGCGCCAGGAGCGTGAGCAATGGATAAAGGAAGCCCACTACAACGTGTTTCAACTGAAAGCCGAACAGGTTTATATAGACCTGCTCACCGATTCCGGAACCGGCTCCATGAGCGACCGCCAATGGGCAGGCATCATGCTCGGAGACGAAAGTTACGCAGGGGCTACATCCTTCTTCAAACTGAAAGAGACGATAGAGAGGCTTACAGGCTTCGAATACGTCATTCCCACCCATCAGGGACGTGCCGCCGAGAACGTGCTTTTCTCCTATCTCGTCCACGAAGGCGACATAGTGCCCGGCAATTCGCATTTCGACACGACCAAAGGACATATTGAAGGCAGGCACGCAACAGCTCTCGACTGCACCGTGGATGCCGCCAAAGACACCCAACTGGAGGTGGCGTTCAAAGGGAACGTGGATCCCGACAAACTGGAAAAGGCACTCGCTGAACACGCCGACAGGGTACCGTTCATCATTGTCACCATCACCAACAATACCGCCGGCGGACAGCCCGTATCAATGGAGAACCTGCGGCAGGTGCGAGCCATTGCCGACAAATACGGAAAGGCTGTGATCTTCGACTCCGCTCGCTTTGCAGAGAATGCATATTTCATCAAGACGCGCGAGCAGGGTTATGCCGACAAGACCATCAAAGAGATAACCCGTGAGATGTTCTCGCTCGCCGACGGCATGACTATGAGTGCTAAGAAAGACGGCCTTGTGAACATGGGAGGCTTCATTGCCACACACCGCAAGGACTGGTACGACGGAGCGAAAGGATTCTGCGTACAGTTTGAGGGTTATCTCACATACGGAGGAATGAACGGACGCGACATGAACGCATTGGCGATAGGTCTTGATGAGAACACAGAGTTTGACAATCTTGAGACACGCATACGCCAAGTGGAATATCTGGCAGGACTGCTTGATCAGTACGGAATACCTTACCAGCGCCCTGCTGGCGGTCATGCCATATTTGTGGATGCGCCCAAGGTGCTGACTCACGTGCCAAAGGAGGAGTTCCCTGCACAGACGCTTACCATCGAATTGTATCTTGAGGCAGGCATAAGAGGCTGCGAGATAGGCTATCTGCTTGCTGACCGTGACCCCGTGACGCGCGAAAACCGCTTCGGAGGCCTCGACCTGCTGCGACTGGCTATACCGCGCCGCGTATATACCGACAATCACATGGCTGTGATAGCGGCGGCGCTGAAGAACGTATATGACCGCAGAGAGCAGATAACCAGAGGTGTGCGCATCGCATGGGAGGCACCTCTGATGCGCCACTTCACCGTACAGCTCGAACGTCTGGGGTAATAAGGGACGTTGTCGCTATCAGAATAGATAGAGGACTGATAATGCAACCGCACATGGGTTCCGCCATGATTCCAAGCGATTATTTTAAAAGAGACGTTGATTATCAATTCTTCGGGCTACGGTAGGCCTTATGGCGACTTAGCGCTGGACAGTTGCTCAATCGGCACCACGTCTTGTTAATGTTATATTTATAGTCCTTTAGGTGCAGAAGGAAGAAAAAACAATTATGAAAAAATTAATGATTGCAGCACTGGTGGCATCTTCATCACTGCTGGTATCGAGTTGCTATTGCGACAAGATGGCTGTTGGAAAAATTTCTAACGACGAACCGCTCGTACACGTCAAGAGTGAGCGCAACCACCACTTCATTGGCGGATTGGTTGTAAAACACGATAAGTTAGAAAACCATTTGCCTGGAGTGAAGGACTACGTGGTTGAGCGAAAAATCACATTTTGGGATGGTTTCGTCACAGGTATCACATTCGGAATATATACCCCGAGTACCACCAAATTCTATGTACCCAAGAGCAACCCGAATGTAGTTGTTGAGAAAAAGAAATTCCAAAGCAAGGCTTATCAGGGAACTCTGAAAAAGTAAGCCTTCGCCTGTTGACAAGACACTTTTTTGGATCCTTGCTTGGCTGTCATAAGATGACAAGGACAGCTGTTTGGAAACATAAGCAAGGGGTAGTGTAATTGTGCAACGATACAGCATTCATTTTCTATTTCATGACACGGAATGTCCTTTCCGTGTCATGATACAGCAAATAGACATGTATTCATTCTGATACTATAACAGGCATTCAGATACAATTAGCGCAGCATCTTGTTTTTATCCGCTGCCTTTATCCACATATCAGCCATCAGTTGATGACCTGCCACTGTGGGGTGTATTCCGTCCCATATCCAGTAAGTATCCTTGACGGGCTTGGTCTTGATGGCCTTGGCAAACATCACATCGTATGGCAGGCAGACCGCCTTGTAGTCATGCGCTATTCTGCGCACTGCCTCCGCACATTCCTTCACCATCCTCTCCCTTTCGGTGTAGTTCTCGCTGTTGCGCATCTTACCGGTGTTGGCGATGAAAGGTGTGCCGAGCAGAATCTTCAAGTTGGGATTCTGTGCCAGTGCAGAATCAAGCAGGGAGCGATATTTCGTCTCCCATGCCTTGACATCAAGCTCCTTGCCCTTTCCTCGAATATGATTGTCCACGTCATTGACACCTATAAGCACCGAAAGAACGTCGGGTTTCAGTGACAGCGCATCCTTTTCCCAGCGCTCTGCGAGGTCGTCAAGCGTATTGCCTGATATCCCCCGGTTGAAGAACTCATAATCCTTCTCAGGATACTTGGCCTGGTAATGGGCAGCACAGAGAAACATATAACCATGTCCGTAGATATGGTTCAGGTCCCAGAGTGTCCGTTTGTCCGACGGTTTTGCAACGCCTCCCGTTTTTCCCCATGCCCCATCTGTGATACTGTCACCTATAAACAATACGCGTTTGCCACCGGCATTGACAGCAAGGAACAGTAAGAGAAGAAAGGAAAGGGCGGTCAATAGTCTTTTCATATTTGATATAGTATGTCAACAGTCAATTGGAATGCTTCATTTCAAAGCTGCTGTAAAGATACGAATATTATTCCTGACATCTGCTTAAAGCAAAGTAATTTGTTTCATACACTACAGTTCAAAGAAATAACTGAAGCCCTATAGTGTT
>CALZXH010000017.1 GCA_945830055.1 uncultured Prevotella sp. | reverse complement strand
CAGATGGATTCTCCATTGGAGTGATTGCATGGTTCAACTTCATCTGGTTGTACTTAGCAACCTCGGCATCGATTCTTTCAACCAAATCCTTGGTCTCGAGTTCTCTTACTTCTTTAATCTTCATAATTAAGCGTTTTTATCGTAATCACGTCTAACAACAAACTTAGTCTTCACTGGCAGTTTCTGAGCAGCGAGGCGAAGTGCCTCCTTAGCGATGTCAAAAGAAACTCCCTCCACTTCAAAGAGGATACGTCCTGGAGTCACAGGTGCAACCCATCCTGCGGGATCTCCCTTACCTTTACCCATTCGGACGTCAGCAGGCTTGCGGGTGATTGGCTTATCCGGGAAAATGCGGATCCAAACCTGACCCTCGCGCTGCATGTAACGGTTGACAGCTACACGGGCTGCCTCAATCTGACGGCTGTCAATCCACTTGGCCTCAAGTGTCTTGATGCCGAATGAGCCGAAAGCCAGCTGTGTACCTCTGTGGGCGTTGCCTTTGTTGCCGCGACCATCTTGAGGTCTTCTATATTTTACTCTCTTAGGTTGTAACATGATAGCTTCTTACTTTAAACGGTTATTTACTCTTCTTACCACGGAACTTTCTGCCACCATTGTTACTTGCTGCACGGCCGTTGTTCTTGTCCTGTGTGAAGTTGGGGGCCAAATCGGGCTTGCCATATACCTCACCTCTGCAAATCCAAACCTTGATGCCGAGCAATCCCACCTTGGTGAGAGCCTCTGCCTGACAGAAATCGATGTCTGCACGGAATGTGTGCAAGGGAGTACGTCCTTCTTTGTACATTTCCTTGCGTGCCATTTCGGCACCGTTCAGACGTCCGGTAATCTGTACTTTGATTCCCTCTGCACCGGCGCGCATGGTATTGGCGATAGCCATCTTGATAGCGCGACGATAAGCGATCTTTCCTTCTACCTGACGAGCGATGTTGTTGCCAACGATATTGGCGTCAAGCTCAGGTTTCTTAACTTCGAAGATGTTGATCTGGATCTCCTTGTCGTAGAGCTTCTTCAGCTCTTCCTTGAGCTTGTCAACATCCTGTCCGCCCTTACCAATGACAATACCCGGACGAGCCGTGCAAATAGTAATGGTAACCAGCTTCAATGTACGTTCGATAACGATGCGCGATACACTGGCCTTTGCCAGGCGCTCGTTGAGGTACTTGCGGATTTTCTGGTCTTCAACCAGATTGTCTCCGAAGTTCTTGCCTCCGAACCAATTTGAGTCCCAACCTCTTACGATACCCAGACGGTTGCTTATTGGATTAACTTTCTGTCCCATTCTACTTATTATTTGTCATTATTCTTTGCGTCAACAAACAGCGTAACGTGGTTAGAGCGCTTACGGATTCTGTATCCACGTCCCTGCGGTGCGGGTCTCATACGTTTCATAGTTACTCCCTCATCTACAAATACCTTAGAGATGTAGAGTTCACCATCTTCGGCCTTCCTGTCGTTTTTAGCCTCCCAGTTGGCGATGGCTGAGCGCAGCAGTTTTTCTACGTCAGCAGCAGCAGCTTTCTTAGAGAAACGAAGTACGCCGAGAGCGCGGTTCACTTCCATTCCGCGCACCATATCTACGACATAGCGCATTTTACGCGGGGAAGAAGGAACGCCTTTCAACTTAGCAAAATACTGTGTTTTAAGGGCTTGTTTTCTTTCTTCAGCCTTAATATGTTTTCTTGCTCCCATTATAAATTCTTTTTTACTGGTGGATTAAGACCTGTTATTTCTTGTTACCGGCATGGCCACCGAAGCGACGTGTGGGCGAGAACTCGCCGAGCTTGTGTCCGACCATGTTTTCAGTAATGTAAACAGGGATAAATTTATTTCCGTTATGAACTGCAACAGTATGTCCCACGAAATCGGGGGAAATCATTGAAGCTCTGGCCCATGTTTTCACAACACTCTTCTTTCCGCTCTCATTCATAGCGAGAATCTTCTTCTCGAGTGCCACGTTGATATAGGGACCTTTTTTTAATGAACGACTCATAATTTACTCTTGGTTAACTTGATTACTTACTTGCTCTTTCGATAATGTACTTGTTAGAAAGTTTCTTAGGTGCACGTGTCTTAAGACCCTTTGCATACAAGCCCTTACGTGAACGAGGATGACCTCCAGACTGGCGTCCTTCACCACCACCCATCGGGTGATCGTGGGGGTTCATCACAACACCACGGTTGTGAGGACGACGACCCAACCAGCGAGAGCGTCCAGCCTTACCAGACTTCTCCAGAGCGTGGTCAGAGTTGCCTACACTACCGATTGTAGCTTTACAAGCGCTAAGGATTTGGCGTGTCTCTCCTGAGGGGAGCTTGATCACACAGTAGTTTCCTTCGCGAGAGGTCAACTGAGCAAAATTACCAGCCGAACGAACGAGCAGCGCTCCTTGTCCCGGGCGCAATTCAATGTTGTGAATTACGGTACCTACGGGGATGTTTGCCAGGGGCAACGCATTACCAATCTCAGGCACTGCATTTGCGCCGGACATCAAGGTAGCACCTACCTGCAGTCCATTAGGAGCAATGATATAACGTTTTTCACCATCAGCATAGAAAAGCAACGCGATACGAGCCGAACGGTTGGGATCGTATTCGATTGTCTTTACTGTTGCTGGAACACCATCTTTCTCTCGTTTGAAGTCGATGATACGATACTTCCTTCTGTGGCCACCGCCCATGTAGCGGACAGTCATTTTACCGGTGTTGTTTCGACCGCCGGTAGAACGCTTACCGTAAACGAGAGACTTCTCTGGCACGGATGCAGTAATTTCCTCGAACGTGCCAATAACCTTGTGTCTTTGTCCCGGAGTTACCGGTTTGAATTTACGTACTGCCATTTCTTATTATTGTATATTGCTGTAAAAATCAATGGTATCGCCCTCCTTCAGAGTCACGATTGCTTTCTTGAACGCATTCTTCTGTCCTCTGATCAGACCTGCCTTGGTGTAGCGTGCAGAACGCTTTCCGGCATAGCGAAGTGTGTTCACATCTATCACTTTCACGTTGTACAGACTTTCTACCTCGTTCTTGATCTCAGTCTTGCTTGCTTCGGGCTTAACGATGAAACCATACTTGGGAGTAGCCACCTTGGTACGCTCTTCGCCTGCCTTCGACTTCACCTTGTATGTTCTGTCAACAGAAGACTTGTCTGTGATCTTGGTCATCTTCTCAGTGACCAGGGGTTTTATAATGATTGCCATAATCTAATGTCTCCTTTACTTGTTTAAGATTTCGTCGAAAGTCTTCAAAGAGTTCTCGGTAACCACAAGCACATCAGCGTTGAGCACGCGGTAAGCGTTCACCTGATTTGCCATAGTAACATAGGCACTCTGCAAGTTTCGAGCCGACAAATATACATTTTTATTTACATCTGACAAAACAAAGAGAGCCTTCTTTCCGTCAACTTTCAGATTTTTTGCAATATTTACAAATTCTTTAGTTTTGGGAGCATCCATTGTAAAGTCTTCAACTACAACGATTGCATTCTCTGCAGCCTTGTATGAAAGGGCGCTCTTGCGGGCCAGCACCTTCACCTTCTTGTTCAACTTGAAGTGATAGTCGCGGGGCTTGGGACCGAAAACGCGTCCACCACCAACGAGAACAGGAGAGTTTATATCACCCCTACGGGCACCACCGCCTCCCTTTTGGCGACCCAATTTGCGTGTAGAGCCAGACACCTCGCTTCTTTCCTTAGACTTGTGTGTACCCTGGCGCTGGTTTGCCAAGAACTGTTTTACATCCAGGTAGAGCACGTGGTCATTAGGCTCAATTCCGAAGATAGATTCGTTCAACGTAACCTTTCTTCCGGTCTCTTGACCGTTGATATTTAATACGCTAATTTCCATTATTTCTGAATTAAAACGGTTGAACCATTACATCCTGCCACAGAACCCTTCACGAGGATCAGGTTGTGCTCAGGAATCACTTTTAACACTTTCAGGTTCTGAGTAGTCACTCTTTCGTTGCCCATGTGGCCACCCATTCTCATTCCCTTGAACACCTTGGCGGGATAAGAACAAGCACCGATAGAACCCGGCTTACGAGCGCGGTCGTCCTGACCGTGAGTGCTCTGGCCTACACCGCCAAAGCCGTGACGCTTCATAACACCCTGGAAACCCTTACCTTTCGATGTACCCACTACATCTACGAACTGAGCATCATTGAAAATCTCAACAGTGATAGTATCACCGAGATTGTGCTCTTCATCAAACTTGAACTCGGCCAAGTACCTTTTCGGTGTTGTGCCGGCTTTCTTGAACACGCCAAGCATAGGCTTGGTCACGTTCTTTTCTTTCACCTCTCCATAAGCAAGCTGAACGGCGGTATAACCGTCTTTTTCAGTTGTCTTAACTTGAGTTACAACACAAGGACCGGCTTCGATAACAGTGCACGGTACGTTCTTACCGTCGGCACTGAAAACGGATGTCATTCCGATTTTTCTTCCAATTAATCCTGGCATTTCAGTTTATATATTAAAAATATGAATATAAAAATTATTTCTCTCTTTTCAAGTGCTGCGTCAACCGACAGGCATAAATACGCTTGAAAAGACCCGCTCACTTCTTCGAAACTGAAGGTTAAGTTTCTCTTTTTCAATGTATTGTTAGCCTTAAAGCCAGCGCAATACCCACTTTTGCGACTGCAAAGGTAGTACTTTCCCCGCAATCCCACAACATTATACAGCGCCGAACACTATAATTTAAGATTATTTAAGCTTTTACAGTTTCACAAACTAAAACGATGCAATCGCTGAGGACTGCACCGTTCTATATGTGTCGTAGCTGTGTCGGAACAGGTACTATACCTTGATTTCCACTTCTACACCGCTGGGCAACTCGAGCTTCATCAGAGCGTCAACGGTCTTGGCGGTTGAGCTGTAGATGTCGATGAGACGCTTGTAGTCTGACAGCTGGAACTGCTCACGAGCCTTCTTGTTCACGAAAGTACTGCGGTTCACAGTATAGATTCTCTTGTGAGTGGGCAATGGAATAGGACCGCTGATGATTGCACCTGTGGCTTTTACAGCCTTTACGATTTTCTCTGCTGACTTATCAACCAATTTGTGGTCGTAAGATTTCAGTTTGATTCTGATTTTCTGACTCATTGTTTTTACTTGATGTAATGATTACTTTTATTTATTTTGAAAGAGGTACGCTACTTAAGAGTCATTCGCTAAGCAGCGCCTCTTTTCATTTCTTTATCTTCTCTGACTGTCAGGGAGCCGACCGGTTGTTATACGAGGTCGACCCTACCCTTCACTTCCTCAAGCACAGCCTTTGCGATGGAACTTGACAGAGGTGCGTGGTGATCGTACTCCATAGAGCTGGTAGCACGTCCGGAGGTGATGGTACGCAATGCGGTTACATAACCGAACATCTCTGACAGGGGCACCATAGCCTTTATCACACGGGCACCGCTACGAGCCTCTTCCATACCTTCTACCTGACCACGACGCTTGTTCAGGTCACCGATCACGTCACCCATGTTCTCCTCGGGAGTAATAACCTCGAGTTTCATGATGGGCTCCATGAGTACGGGAGCTGCCTTGGCACAGGCATTCTTGTAGGCGTTCAACGCAGCCAACTCGAATGACAACTGGTCAGAGTCAACGGGGTGGAAGCTACCGTCGAGCAGGGTCACCTTCATGCTGTCCATAGGATAGCCGCCGAGGATACCGCTCTTCATGGCGTTCTCAAAGCCTTTCTGTACAGAGGGGATGAATTCCTTGGGCACGTTACCACCCTTCACCTCGTTCACGAACTGCAGACCGCCTTCCTTGAAGTCTTCATCCACAGGACCTACGTTCACGATGATGTCGGCAAACTTACCGCGACCACCACTCTGCTTCTTGTAAACCTCGCGCAGGTTGACAGTAGAGGTGATAGCCTCCTTGTAGTTCACCTGGGGCTTGCCCTGGTTACATTCAACCTTGAACTCGCGCTTCAGACGGTCGATGATGATATCCAGATGGAGCTCACCCATACCCGAGATGATGGTCTGACCACTCTGCTCGTCGGTACGAACGGTGAAGGTAGGATCCTCTTCGGCCAGTTTTGCCAAACCGTTGTCGAGTTTTGCGATATCTGCCTGGCTCTTGGGCTCTACAGCGATAGAAATCACAGTATCGGGGAATGTCATAGACTCCAGCACGATGGGCTTGCCTTCCTCGCAGAGGGTGTCACCGGTGCGGATATCCTTGAAACCTACACCTGCTCCGATATCACCGGCATCGATAGAATCCATAGGGATTTCCTTGTTGGAGTTCATCTGGAACAGACGGCTGATGCGCTCTTTCTTGCCAGAACGTGCGTTGTAAACGTATGAACCGGCAGTCACCTTACCGGAGTAAACGCGGAAGAACACCAGACGGCCCATGTAGGGGTCGGTAGCAATCTTGAATGCGAGTGCTGCAGTAGGTTCGTCCTCGCTGGGCTTGCGGTATTCCTCTTCCTCAGTATCGGGATTGGTACCGATGATGTTCTCCACATCCAGAGGTGAAGGAAGGAATGCGCAAACATAGTCGAGCAAAGGCTGCACACCCTTGTTCTTGTAAGAAGAACCACAGCACATGGGAGTACACTTCATAGCTACAGTACCCTTGCGGATGGCAGCGATGATTTCCTGCTCAGTGATTGAGTCGGGATCGTCGAAATATTTCTCCATCAGGGCCTCGTCGTACTCTGCGGCAGCCTCAAGAAGCTTGTTTCTCCACTCGTCACACTCCTCTTTCAGGTCGGCAGGGATATCCTCGATGTCGTACTCGGCACCCATGGTCTCATCGTGCCACAGGATGGCCTTCATCTTCATCAGGTCAACCACACCCTTGAAGTTCTCCTCTGCGCCGATAGGCACCTGCAGAACCACGGGATTTGCACCCAGAATGTCGATCATCTGCTGTACGGTCTCAAAGAAGTTGGCACCCGAACGGTCCATCTTATTCACGTAACCGATACGAGGCACGTTGTATTTGTCAGCCTGGCGCCACACAGTTTCCGACTGGGGCTGTACACCGTCAGCGGCAGAATAGGTAGCTACGGCACCATCGAGCACACGCAAAGAGCGCTCTACCTCAGCGGTAAAGTCCACGTGTCCCGGAGTGTCGATCAGGTTAATCTTGAAAGTCTTGTTGTCCCACTTCCAGTTACATGTAGTAGCAGCAGAGGTGATAGTGATACCACGCTCCTGCTCCTGCGCCATCCAGTCCATGGTAGCAGCACCTTCGTGCACCTCACCGATTTTGTGAGTCTTACCGGTGTAGAACAGGATTCGCTCTGAAGTTGTAGTCTTACCGGCATCGATGTGAGCCATGATACCGATATTACGTGTCAAATGTAAATCGCGGTTTGCCATTGTCTTTCTACCTGTTTATTGATTAAAACCTAAAGTGAGCGAATGCGCGGTTAGCCTCAGCCATGCGGTGCATATCTTCCTTGCGTTTGTATGCGCCACCCTGGTTGTTGAAAGCGTCCATGATTTCAGCGGCGAGCTTGTCAGCCATTGACTTTCCACTGCGTTTGCGGGCATAGTTGATCATGTTCTTCATGGAGATACTCTCCTTGCGGTCGGGGCGGATTTCAGTAGGCACCTGGAAGGTAGCACCACCGATACGACGGCTCTTCACCTCCACCTGGGGAGTGATGTTGTCGAGGGCGGTTTTCCAGATTTCCAATGCTGACTTCTCCTCGTTAGCCATCTTCTTCTTCACATTTTCCAATGCGTTGTAGAAGATTTCATAAGAGATTGACTTCTTGCCATCATACATCAGATGGTTCACAAACTTTGACACTTTCTTGTCATTAAACACGGGATCCGGCAGGATAACGCGCTTCTTTGGTTTTGCTTTTCTCATTTTGTCTTGTTGTTTTAATTCTGCCTGGGGCTGTCTTCTTTTTGTTCTTCAACGCTCTCTCTCGAGCATTTACTCAACCTTTTGTTAACATTTCTCCAGCAAAACTGTGATTATTCATTTTTAAAAGTGCTTCAAGGTGTTTTCCGATAAGGTGGCGGTCCTGCGCCGGGCAGTTGTAGATATGTGTCTCCCACATGCTTTCCCTGCCTTTCTCTTATCCACCTTGAGGCGGTCAAGACCAATTATTTCTTGGCCTTAGGACGTTTGGCACCATACTTAGAGCGGCGCTGTGTGCGGTTAGCCACACCTGCGGTATCCAAAGTACCACGAACGATGTGATAACGTACACCGGGGAGGTCCTTCACACGACCGCCACGTACCAGCACGATAGAGTGCTCCTGCAAGTTATGTCCCTCTCCAGGGATGTAGGAGTTCACTTCCTTCTGGTTTGTCAAACGAACACGGGCAACTTTACGCATTGCCGAATTAGGTTTCTTAGGTGTTGTTGTATAGACACGAACACATACGCCACGACGCTGGGGACATGCGTCCAAAGCGGGCGATTTGCTCTTGTCAACAAGCGCCGTTCTACCTTTTCTTACCAATTGTTGAATTGTAGGCATTGTTGTTAATTTTTTAATTATTTATATTGTATATTTGTATTATTCTGTTGAAATCCGGGCATTATTTGCCCTTTTTGGGGTGCAAAGGTAGAAATTATTATTGGAATAACATACATTCTGCTACTTTAATCTGCGAAATGTAATGAAATATTTAACTTAAATAACATTTTTTAAACCTTTGACAGTTATATACAGATACCCTCACTTGCTTTTGGCATGTTGTTTCTCCCATTTCAGGTAACAAGCTATCATCTCTGCAGGAGAATCCACATACCATGAGTAGCCGCACCTGCGCTCTCTGCCAATCTCTTGGAGCGACTCCTTTTTCACGCCGTCACGGTCGCAGACATAGGGTTTTTCCGTTTGCAGGTCGTAGAAACGCGCCCATATATCGTGCTCGGGTGCCGGCACAAGTCTTACGTTTGTTTCTCCGCTCTCGTCCTTGTATCGCTCTACCCTTGTATTCCTGATGGCATGCCGCTGCATCCACTCCACCCCGCATTTCACGGCATTTACCACCTGTGGCGTAGGGTTTTCTATCTGCATCAGCAGCATCAATATGGCCACGGTTTCATCCCCGCTGAAGGATTCCAGTTCGTAGGCTCTTGCGGGAGCAGGCTTCAAGGTGTTCTCGTCGTGCTGCGCACACCATACGGTAGGTTTGCCGTCCACAATTATCTGCGTGTTAAGGATGCAGTCCACGCCCTTGTCAAATGCCGCCCGGGCCTTTTCGCGCAACATATCATTCAGTTCCAAGTATACCATTCCGCCCTTGTTCTGATACACATCTCTCAGCAGCAGCATCACGTTGACCATAGCGTTGTCGTTATAGGTAATGTGTGCCGAATAGTGTACACTCTTGCCTGGTCTTACGGGATAGAACTGGGGCCAGCCTCCATTATCATATTGCGACTCGAATATGTATTCCATGCCTTTAAGAAACGCCTGACGGTACTCCTTCTTTCCCTGATGTGCATACATCTTTGCAAGGAAGCGCATCTCGGTTGTAGTGGCGCGATTGTCAAAGGTTCCGCCGATACCGGTAGCCTGCATCTCGCTGATTTTCTTTTCATCGAGCGGACGATGGAACGGGATATTTTTGGGCCATCCACCCTTGGGTGTCTGACAACGCATCACCTGTTTTGCCACTTCTGCCGCCTGCTGCGAGGCATACCATTCTTTGGGCATTTTGGTTGCCACATATTTCCACTGCATCTTTTCGATGTTATTCTGCGCATACAATCCAACGCACCATATACCCAGCAACAAGGCTGCAATCGTAATTTTCATCTTCAGGTAAAAAATATGTCGGTTATTTCTCTAATTCAGTCCCACAGGCTTGTTTACTCATCGGATCCGTCTGTTTCACGACGGTTCATCCAATACCGACGCTCGCCAGGATCCATCTTCTCGATGGCATAGCGCAGGGAAGTCCTCGGCATGGAAGTCGAATGCTCTTGCAGGAAATCCCTCAGCAAGGTGATATCCCTTTTACCCATTTCCCTCAGCATCCACCCCACAGCTTTCTGTATCAGGTCGTGCGGATGATGCAACAACCGGCGTGCCAGCTGCAGGGTTTCGTCGAACTGATGATGACGGATGAGCATCAGAACAGAAACGATGGCGATGCGCTGTTTCCACAGACAGGAGTCCGACGCCAGTTGCATCAATACATCACGCCCCACAGGCTGTCCGTCTTCTCCGGGATACAGCATCCACACCCCCAGTATATAGGGTGCCGACAAATCCACCAGGTCCCAGTTGTTTGCCCTTTCAGCATGCCGTATATAATATTGTACCAATTCCTGTCTTCTGAGCGCCTTCTTCTGCAACATCAAGATACTGGCATCCCTCTTTTGGGGTACAGCCTGCTGCATCATGCGCACCAGCAGGAGCAGTCCGCAGAGTCTCACCTCGTGCCACTCGCTGTCAAGCAGCTTGTCTATTTCGTTCAGAGCGATGGGCAGCTGCACCTGCTTCACCACCATGCGCGTCTGCGGCACCTTGATGCCCAAAAAGCGGTCACCCTCGCCATACTGTCCCTTTCCCGTCTTGAAAAAACGGGAAAGGATCCTGCTCTGCTCCTCGTCGCGCATCTGCAGCATGGCATCTATTATCTGCAGAGCGTCAGTACATGTGTCGTTGTTCATAGACAGTTCGGTTTCCTCATTGGCTGTAAATCGACTTATGCCTCCTCATTCAGACGGAACATGTCATTACCAAAACATCCGCATGGCTCGACGCGGTGCGGGTGTTTGTTTCCCTGACACTTATTTCTTCGTATAACTGCGTGAGATACGTATTCCATCGACTGATTTCCGCCCCGTGATGACAAGGTTTGTCACATCATCGGAAAGCATGAAACATACTTTCTCCAGTTCCCCGGAGTACAGTTTCCGTGTATATTCTTTCATATCGGCACTGCTTGCTTCTTCAAGAGGGATGTCCGTAATCTTGTTGCCTGTAGCGGCATCAATAGCGTAAGACTCGCCATATTCCATTTGCAGAAAAAACTTTGCCGCAACACGGTTTCTATACATCAGTCTATAACAATTCTCGTCAGACTCCGACCCATCCATCTCGATATCCTCTATCTCCTTTATCTCACGCAATATATCGTTCTCGTGCAAGAAATAACGCTTGATTGTCTTTGACTCAACCGAAGAAAGCACATCCTTGGCATCCATTACACACTGGGTATCGTCATTCGTCTTTTCCGCAACCGGATAAGCCCTCAGCGTTATCTGTGGAGTATCTGTCCACTTCGAAGAGAAGATGTCGGTCTTCACTACCTCGTATGAGGCATTTGCAGTCAATGTCTCCATGTGCAAACCGATGGAATTCGTTCCTTCATAGATGCAATTCACGCTATATGTGATGGCGTATTTGCCTGCCGTGGAGGGCGCATTGAATCCGAGAATATCTTTGCCGTCTTTTTCTGTGCTTTCTTTTGTTCCTAAATATGTTTCCAACGTCCAGGATTTCTCCATGCTCCGAATATTCTCACCACCTGCCGGCAATGGTATCGAGGCTGTAACCCACTGTCCCGGGCGTATATCCTCCGACTGGTCAAGCGTGATTTTACCGAGAGCAGGAGGTGTTGAATGCGGAGTAGTATCCTCACTACTGCAAGATACCAACAAAAGAGCTGCAAAGAGTCCTCCAAAAAGGTAGGTTTCTGTTTTTCTCATCTTCATATTCTGGTTGATTATAGGTTAAGATTAATTTCTGCAAAGATAGACATAAAAAACGACATATCAAGCAATTAACCGGAAAAATCAAGCATTTCCATACATTTTTAACGTGAGTTCGACGAATTCACGTTAAATACGCAACTTTGCACCCGAATAATAGTAACAACCATGGTAGGGAGGTTACGGCGCAAGTGCTCCAGGGTTCTTGCATCTATAAGGATCGATTATTGACTGATCGCCTCACTAAACCAACATAATATTCGGTAAAAGGGCTTTCTTATTGCATCATTGTATCTGTTCTAATATCGACCGCACGTTGTTCGGTCAAGTGATTGACGGAGGTCGGTCGATTGATTGACCGAGGTCGGTCGATTGGCTGACAACGTGCGGTCGATGAAGCGAACGGGAAGATAATGGAACAAGAAAGGACAGAATCATCTGATTACAATAGATAGTCGAGCCTTAAGAATAATAAAAATACGTTATGTAACTATTGTAACATTATCGGTAAGATTTGATTCTGCCACAAACAAGGAGAAACGACGAGTAGTGATGAGAAATCTTCCATTTTCATAGATTATTCCAACAAAAATCTGTAATTTTGCGTATGATTGAAGCACGAGGCTCATCCTTAACAAAAAAACAACCAAAGACTAAAAACATGACAGTAGGAGACAAGATACCCGAGATGCTGGGTAAAGACCAAAACGGAAAGGAGATAAAGAGCAGCGACTACAAGGGCAAGAAAATAGTGCTCTACAGTTACCCCAAAGCCAACACCCCGGGATGCACCGCCGAGGCATGCTCGCTGCAAGAACACAAGCAACAACTGGAGGCGGCTGGCTACGCCATCATCGGAGTGAGCAAGGACAAGGAGGCGTTGCAGAAGAAGTTTGCCGATGCCTACCAGCTCGATTTCCCCCTTATCGCCGACACCGATACCACCCTGCTCCAGACGCTGGGCTGCTGGGGAGAGAAGGTGGCTTGCGGAAGACGCACCATCGGCACCCTGCGCACCACCTATATAGTGAATAAGGAGGGAGTGATTGAAAAGATTTTCACACCCAAGGAGATAAAGACCAAGATTCACGCTCAGCAGATTCTGGACTATATAGCAAGCAATGATTAAGGAGCGACTGATCAGTGCCTGTATCGGCACCTTGTTTATCGCCGTTTTCCAGCCTTTTGGCATCATCCATTTCGGATGGTGGAGGTGGCTTATGCTCTTCGGCATCGGCATGTTGATTGCCGGCTCCTGCCTGACAAGCGAGTTTGTAGTAGGAAAACTGTTCGGACTGCCCAACGACATTACCCGCGGTTCACGCTACATCATGCGTCGCAATCTCGTGTTCGAAGCCATCAACGTACCCATACTCACCGTTCTGATGTGCACATACCTGCATTATCTGGTGAACAACGAGCATATCAACAACCACTTCGGATGGAACACTTTGGGCAGTGTACTGCTGGTCAACGCCTACACCACGGTCATCATCCACCTGTATTGGCGCAACGTATATAAGAAACGTATCTTCGCCATGCAGCTGGAAGAGGCACAACGCATCAACGGCATCCTGGCTGAACGCTTCAGACAAGAGCAACTGCATCACAACAGCCATGAGGGCAACGACACCACCTCTGGAAGCAGTGGCAAACCGCTGTGTATAGAGGGGAGCACCAAAGAGAAGGTGACTGTGGAGCCACGCGATTTTCTTTTTGCCGAGTCGGAAGCCAACTATGTCAACGTGCATTACCTGAAAGGCAACGAAATAAAGACCACCATGCTGCGCTCTACCATCAAGGATGTGGCAGATGCCGTATGCTCGTGCTCCAACATCGTGCGTTGCCACCGTGCCTTTATCGCCAACATGCAGCAGGTTCACCATCTGGAAGGCCGCAGCAGCGGATTCATGCTGGTGATGAAACATCAGGCGGGCATCGTTCCGGTATCCAAGACATACCAGCAAAGTGTAAAGACCCAGTTGGAGTGTCCCGCATAGGAGGGAGGACTGTTGCTTTTCTCCGATTTTGACTTGACCTGCATTTACAGAGTATTAGTTTTCCGATATACATTATATCATATATAACAGATGAAAAGAAAAAAGCAACAAGCCCTGTTGGCTGGCATCGTAATTGTTATCTTCCTGTGCTCAAGATTTGTGCCGGGTGTTTCTTCCCTGCTTCACGAGCCCCCTCAGCAGCAGGAGCTACAGCAAACATCTGCGGACCTGCAAGAAGCAAAAGAGCTTGCTATGGCTGTGGAGGGAGCTCCACTATTGCAACGCACGGGCTACGTATGCTGCTATAACGCTGAAGCCCGACTTCCCCACTGGGTGGCATGGGTGCTTACCGCTGCCCACACTACGGGTTCCTACAAGCGAAATAGCATCAAATTCCAGGAAGACACCGATGTAGAGGCACCTCGTGCCACTCATGAAGACTATTTACGCTCAGGCTACGATCGGGGGCATCTGTGCCCGTCGGGCGACAACAAATGGAGCGAACAGGCACAGCGGGAATCATTCCTGATGACCAATATATGTCCGCAGACACACAACCTCAACGCCGGCGACTGGAACGAGATGGAGCAGCAATGCCGCAAATGGGCTGAGGAATACGGCATCCTGTATATCGTGAGCGGTCCTATCCTCTACCGCCAGAAGCACAAGACTATCGGCAAGAACAAGGTGGTGGTGCCCGAAGCCTTTTTCAAGGTAGTACTGCGCCTGCATCCCAAGCCGCAGGCTATCGGCTTTATCTACAAGAATGCCGACGGAAACCGCCCCAAGGGTGACTATGTGAACACAGTAAACGAGGTAGAGCGCATCACAGGATTTGACTTCTTCCCGTTTCTCGATGACAGTATAGAAGAACAGGTAGAGGGAAACAGTGACCTTCTGCAATGGGGACTATAAAACGCAGGAAGAGCCTTTGAAGACCAGACTTCAAAGGCTCTCCTATTGGTGCCGCGAGCGGGACTCGAACCCGCACAGCCATTACTGGCCAAGGGATTTTAAGTCCCTCGTGTCTACCAATTCCACCATTGCGGCTCCGTGAGCGGAAAACGGGACTCGAACCCGCGACCCCAACCTTGGCAAGGTTGTGCTCTACCAACTGAGCTATTTCCGCTTATCTACGGCAGTTTTGGCGACATGCGGCTGCAAAGTTACACTTTTTATTTGTTTATCCCAAAGTTTTTCAGGAATTTTTAGGTTCCCGAAAACTATTGGTTAGAGATGCTCAGCACCGTACCATTCAACCGTACCTTATACCTGTAAAGAGAACGGCCGTTGTCGCCACTGCCGTCATATTGCAGGCTGTAGATGGAACCACAGGAGTTGCACTTCACCGTCTGCCCCTTATCCTGAAACTCCAAAGGATAGGAAGTACCCGACTTCTCCTCCATACATTTCGGGCACTGCCCGTCGAATGCCGCCAGTCCGTTGAAGTTGGTACAACCCACGATAATGCAGTCGGCAGCACCCAAAGAGCCAATGCCAGCCTTCTGCTTCTCGGTAGTGGCATACACCTTTTGCGCCGGCTCCCCATCATTACATGTGAGCTCCAGCGTATATACTCCATTATCTACGTTGACCGTTTTCT
Source organism: uncultured Prevotella sp. (assembly GCA_945830055.1). GTDB lineage: Bacteria > Bacteroidota > Bacteroidia > Bacteroidales > Bacteroidaceae > Prevotella. Next base: position 20,841 of record CALZXH010000017.1, on the reverse strand, counting down.
TCACCATGACAAACATGCCGGGATTGCTGAGGCATTGCGTCAGCTTGCAGTCGGCACGGTAGAGCGAGGTGTCGAAGACCAGATAACAGGGATAGGTTGTGGAAAAACGCTCCTCTGACTTCTCGCAGGATGTCAGCAACAGCAGGGCGGAGACAAGCAGCAGACGGAAGCAACGGTTCATGCCAACAGGAAGGGAAAAGGGATTCAACCAAAGGAAACTATCTTCTCAGCAATTCGCGTTCAGCCTGCTCCATCCGTTCGAAATGGAAACTGCTGTATGTGTCTTCCATCAGCTTGCTGATAGCATCATTCTGCAGATTGCCTATACTGCCTTCATGGGTGTGGTGAATCTCTTTGTCGGGCACAAAGGTGCCTGCCTCTATATCCAGCCCCACCTTCTTGTAGGCGTCCCTGAAGGGCATTCCATCGGCAGCCAGCCTGTTTACCTCTTCCACAGAGAACATAGGATCATACATGGGATTGTCGAGGATATGCTCGTTCACCTCCATCTTGTTGATGATGTATGCCGCCATCCTCAGACAGTCCTTCAGTTCGTCAAAGGCGGGGAGGAATGATTCCTTGATAATCTGCAAATCGCGGAAGTAACCCACAGGCAGATTATTCATGATAAGCATTATCTGTTGTGGCAGACTCTGTATCTTGTTGCATTTGGCGCGGATGAGTTCAAACACATCGGGATTCTTCTTGTGGGGCATGATGCTGCTTCCGGTAGTGCACTCCTTAGGAAGCTTGACAAACGAGAAGTTCTGACTGTTGAACATACAGGCATCAAAGGCCATCTTAGCCAATGTTCCTGCCACGGAAGCCAGGGAGAAAGCTACATTGCGCTCCATCTTGCCACGTCCCATCTGCGCATACACCACATTATAGTTCATACTGTCGAAGCCCAGCAAACGGGTGGTCTTGGTGCGATTAAGGGGAAACGAACTGCCATAGCCGGCTGCAGAGCCCAATGGATTGCGGTTGGTGATGCGGTAAGCCGCCTGCAACATCAGCATGTCATCAGCCAAACTCTCGGCATAGGCTCCGAACCACAGACCGAACGAGCTGGGCATAGCTACCTGCAGATGGGTATAACCGGGCATCAGCACCTCTTTATACAGGTTGCTCTTGCTTATCAACTCATCAAAGAGTGTCTTCACCTCATCGGCTATCTCCTTCAGTTCGTGGCGGGTAAAGAGCTTCAAATCTACCAGCACCTGGTCGTTACGCGAACGACCGCTGTGGATTTTCTTTCCCATGTCGCCCAACTTCCTGGTGAGCAGCATCTCCACCTGCGAATGTACATCCTCCACATCCGGCTCTATCTCAAACTCTCCACGCTCGCACCGGGCATAGATATCACGGAGCTCCGCCAACAGCGGTTCCAGTTCGTCGGCCTCAAGCAGCCCTATGCTCTGGAGCATGGTAATATGCGCCATGGACCCCAATACATCGTATTTGGCAAGATAGAGATCCATCTCGCGGTCACGTCCCACGGTGAAACGCTCTATCTCCTTGTTCACTTCAAAATTCTTCTCCCAAAGTTTCATCCTTATTTACTCTATTCGTACCTGATACTTGCCAGTGCATCGGCAATCTTCTCCACACCGTCTTGCAGCGGACCGCTGACCATCGCCCTAAGCATCAACGGCACATCTGCCTCTACGGTGACCTTCATCTTGCTTGTGGTTTCAGTAACAGGCAATACCTGTATCCACAGGAAGAAAGGCATGGGCGACTGCACGGTCTCGAACTTCACGCACTTGGGTTCCTCCCTGTTGACTATCCTCAGACGTATCTCGCCCACGGGCGGCACGCTGATTGCCACGGAATCGGCATCAAACGAGAAGTCCTTCACCTTATCGGAAGGCACCCTGTCGCGCACCTTCTCCAGATTGGACATATCGCTGATGTTCCGATATACGACAGCCTGCGAATAAGGTATCTGCTTGACACTACTTTCAAACTTGCTCATAACTTATTTTCTCCAATTAGCAGGATCTTTTCTCCACTCGTTGAGCACCTCTACATCAGCATTAGTAATGTAACCCGTTGCCTCAGCCTGCTCCACCACATGCTCATAATCTGTCAGGGTAACCAGTTTTACGCCAGCCTCCTCAAATGCCTTCTGAGCCACGGGGAAACCGTAAGTATAGGCTGCTACCATACCTATTACCTCACAACCGTTTTTGCGAATAGCCTCCACAGCCTTAAGACTGCTGCCTCCGGTAGAGATAAGGTCTTCCACTACCACCACCTTTGCCCCCGGTTCCAGTTCGCCCTCAATCAGGTTTTCCAATCCATGGTCTTTTGGTTTGCTGCGCACATACACAAAGGGCAGGTTCAGTTCGTCTGCCACCAGCGCTCCCTGGGGGATTGCTCCCGTGGCAACACCAGCTACAGCGGCTGCCTCAGGAAACTGTGACTGAATGACGTGACAGATCTCCAGTTTCACAAAATTGCGCAGACGGGGGTATGAAAGTGTCTTTCTGTTGTCACAATAGAAGGGTGATTTCCATCCCGATGCCCATGTGAAAGGGTTATTGGGCTGCAACTTGATAGCCTTTACCTCCAGCAGTTTGGCTGCAAATAGTTTTTTGATTGTTTCCATTTTGGGTAATTTATGATTAGTATTGTCCTACAAAGGTAGGAAAAAGAGGGCAAACAGACCTTTAATCTATGTGAAAAGTGAAAAAAAATTTCATCGGTCGGTCATAAGCCCTTCCTCGCTCTCACGAAACGCTGCCTGCCATAAGAATCTTCCCTTACCTCTACCTCATCAAAATGCAAGCTGAAAAGCATCTGCTGCATCTGACCGGCAAAAAGGGGATTGATTTCAAGATAGAGCCATCCGCCTGGCAGCAGCTCATGCAGGGCATTAAGACAGATGGAACGATAGAAGAGCAACGGATTGTCATCGGGTACGAAGAGTGCTTCTGCAGGTTCATAGTCCAACACATTACGATGCATACCGGCACGCTCAGAATCACACACATAGGGCGGATTGCTTACCATAAGATGCCAGCGCGGCTGTACCTCTGCCACCTGTTGCAGCACATCCCGAGACTCTACCGCCACATCGGCATGCAAACGTTGTGCATTAGCAGCTGCCACCTTGAGCGCCACAGGAGAGATATCGCAGGCACTCACCTGGGCATTTCGAATCGAGAGGGCAAGGGTAATGGCTATACACCCGCTGCCTGTGCACAGATCAAGCACCTGAAGGGAGGAGCATTCATGAGCCGCTTCACTTTCGATGATCCAACGGCACAGTTCTTCTGTCTCAGGTCGGGGGATAAGCACGCCCTGCTGCACTTGGAACAAACGGTCGCAGAACCATGCCTTGCCCAAGACATACTGCACAGGTTCGCCCTGCGTCATGCGATTCAGCGCACCTTGCAACCACTCTTTCTGGGTGTCGGTCAAGGCATCCAGGGCCCCACTGCATATATCTGCAAGCGTGAGTCCAAACTCCTCTTCAAGCAGATAGCGCACCAAAGCCTTTGCCTCTCCTTCACCATAAAGAAGAATCAGGGGCTTGTAAAGTTCTTGATAAGTCATTCTTACAGCGTTGCTGTCTGATTTAACAGAAGAGAGTCCAACTTCCAGAGCAGCAGAAGTCAGACTCTCTTTCGTAGCTTTTGACAGGCAAGGGAGTGTTATTTCTCAGCCTCTTCAGCCTGCTCCTTACGGTTGTCTATATTGTCACCCTCGGTGGGCACCATATCCTTTTCAAAGTCCGTGATACCGTTTTTCACCAGAATGTCGTACCACTGAAGCAGTTTCTTGATATCGCTTATCTTCACCCTTTCGCGGTCGAAATCAGGCAGCACCTTGCCCATGTACTCGCGCAATTCGTCGCCATTGGCTTTCTTGTAATCCAGCGAGGCGACCTTGCCACCCTCCAGATCTCTCAGCGATACCAGCACCTTGTACAAAGGCACGTCATCGGTATCGGTATAGATGGCGATATCTGCAAGCGATGTAATTCTGTCGGTAGCAAAGGCAGGCATCTTTCTGTGGGTCTCGTCAAGCACCTCCACTATCAGGTTTTTGTTACCTCTTGATACTAACTTGTAAAGTCCGGGCTTTCCGGAAATGGCCAAAATGGTTTGTAACATAATGGTTTTTCGTTTTTATTGTTAATGAATGATTTTTATTGTATGTTTCCGGACTGGTTGTCTATCCCATTCCGTATATCTTCTAAATGTTCCAGCAGGCGCTGCATTTGCGGTTCAAGCGGTTCTATCCCATCATTGGATATGCAGTAGTGGGCTCTTCTCACAACCTCTTCTTGGGGCAGTTGCTGTTGCATCCACTGTAATGCCTTTTCTCTGCTGATGTGATCACGATCCATCACCCGCTGAAGACGTACCTGTTGCGGAGCAGTGACCACCACCACCCTATCCACCAGGCGGTGGAATCCGGACTCAAACAGGATGGCACACTCCATCCACTGGTAGCCGCTCTGTCTGAAATCACGCTCCACGGCAGGATGTACGATGGCATCGATGGCATGGGCATTGGCTTTAGACTGTAACAGAAAAGAGGCCACTGCCGCCTTGTTCAGCACACCATCCATATAGGTATCCGGCCCTATCAGACCGGTCAACTGTTGCTGCAACAGGGAGTCGGTACGCATCAGCCGTTTGGCAGCGCTGTCACAGTCATAGATGCGGATGCCTTTTTCCTCCAACAGCCTGCATACATAACTCTTGCCGCTTCCTATTCCCCCTGTAATGGCTATCTTCATGGGCATCATTCTTCCTCTATCAGATAATCAACCGTTTGAGGAGTCACCGTGACCCTGCTTATACCATGGGGTTGCACACGCAGATGCAGACTACACTTCTCGGATGGGTTCTTCACTATCTCGTTATAATCCACTACCACAGAAAAATCGCTTTTCCTCAATTTCTTATACCTGTTCACCCCAGTCACGAAATGAACCACCGCCTTGGCAGGAAAGGTTCTGATTACCTTACCTTCAGGAACGTTGACTCCTTGAATGGGAATACCCTCCATATTCTCCTCGGTGAGCACATCTGTATAGAACTTCACAGTCACCTTGTCGGGCACGGTCTTCACACCTTTTATCTTGCTGAGCAAAGTATTCACCGTGAGTGTGTCCCTGAAATTGGTGATATTGAGTGCCTCGGTGGTTACCACATCGATGCTGTCAAGTTTGTCCTCCGTGGCATACACATCCACGCTATCGGGATAATAACCCACATGCGAAATGAAGTTGGTCACCTCTGGCTGCACATGACCCGTCCACTTCACTGGCACCCGCTTATGCAGTCCGTAATTGTAGTAGAAATCTACACGTTCGGGCTTCACAGCCACAATCTTTGTTGAAGGCGAGAGTTGCTGATACACCGCCTTCTGCAGTTCTGCCTGTGCGACAGTACCCCTTCCGTTGTTCCTTGCGTACTGCTTGAAGTTGACATTGATAGTGTGTATATCATTGGAGAACATATACGACAGCAGCTGAAATCCCTTATCCTTGAGCGTCACCTTCAAGGTATCTTCCTCCTCGCTTGTCAATACCACATTCTTGGGTATATTGGTCAGTCTCACGGGCACAAGATATTCCCGCTCATAGGTATCATTAAGCGTAAGTTGCAGCCAGAACACGCCGGAGAGAGCAAAAAAGAACAAAAAAATCAGAAACTCCTTGTTGATTATCCTCAACAAGAAGTTCCTGACTGTAATGTATGCTCTCTGCAAGATGTCCATACGGTTTTAGGCTTGCTTCTGTGTGCTTGCCATGTCCTTGAACACGTAACTGCGATCTACGCGCACCACCACACCTTTTGCCACTTCCACCTCTACGGTATTGGTAGCGAGGTCTATCTTTTTCACGGTACCGTATACGCCACCACCTGTCACCACGGGAGTACCTTCAGTGAGCGAGTTCTGGAATTTCTGTATCTCCTTCTGTTTTTTCTGCTGCGGACGAATCATAAAGAACCACATGATGGCAAAGAGAGCCACCATCATGATAATCATCGAATATCCGCCACCGTTTGCTGCCTGTGCAGCACATGTAATTGCTGTTGTCATACTTTTGATATTTGCTTTTTAGGATGTGCACAATGCACACCACGGTTATTGAATAAACTTTATTTCTCTGTTTCAAAACCGAACTGGTCTTGTTCCTCCTCCTGTAGAACTTCTTGCTCTGCATCGGTTTTCCTGTCGAGAGGTTTCTCCAGGATTTTCATACTTAGTTTCCTCTCTCTGGGATCATCCATATGCTTGAGCAGTTTGCCCGTATGTATCAGATGGCGGGCGATGGCATCAAGCATGCCGTTGACATACCCGCCCGAGCGAGGTGTACTGTAAACCTTGGCAATATCCACGTATTCATTGATGGTCACGTTGATACTGATATTGGGGAAATTCATCATTTCCGCGATGGCTATCTGCATCAGCACCACATCCATGTACGCCAAGCGGCTGAAGTCCCAATTGCGCGAAGCGTCACTCATAAAACGCTGGTATTCATTGGCATTGAGTATCGAAGCCCGGAACAGGTTTCGCGCAAAATCCTTGTCCTCCTCGCTGTCAAAGGCAGGTAGCAGTTCCTGGTCTTCACCGTTTTCTGGATTGAATCTCTTAATGGTTTTCAGGACAAAGGTATCCACCACCTCCTTGTCGTCGTTCCAGTACAGGCTCCATTCTTCTAACAAGGTGTCCAAATCGGTATTGTCTTGTATGAGTGTACGATACAACTTCCGCCAGAGTTCCCTGTCTTCCTCATAAGAGTCCTCCTTGCTTGACATATAAGTCTGGTAGGTCTCACTTGCCGCTATCAGATCATAGAGTTTCTTGATAAACTCCGGCTCGTCCCTCCAAGAGTGTTCCTGTTTTTCCATGAACATATTGAGCATCTTGTTGTCCATCACCTGCTGGGCAAAACGGTTCATGGCAAACTTGGCTGAGGGTTCCTCCGTCTGCTCACGCCTTGCGATGGTCTGCGCCACCTCCAAGTGTTTCTGTGCCTCTTGGGTGATGGCAGGAACAAGGGAGAGGAGGATATTGTAAAGGTCGTATGCTTTTTCAAGGCTGAAGAATAATTCTTTTTCAGCAGAATCAATATTCTTGCTTCCGTTCTGATAGTATGCGTAAACTAGTTGTACTATCTTGATCCTTATCAGTTCTCTGTTAATCATACCTCTGTATTGTTATTGAGCGGTGTTTGGTTTTGCCGATTCTCTAATCTCTACTTCTGGGCACTATTGCCTGTTCGCCGAAAAACTTCTTGTTGTAGTTCTGCTGTAATGCCTTTTCATGCGCTTGCAAAGTTATGTAAAATTTCTGAATTGCATTATCTTTCTCTTTGAAATAATCCACAAATACTGCTAAAATGATTGAAAAAGTTGTGTGTTTTCCAACAAATGTGTACCTTTGCACCGCTTTTTCGAGCACTCGAACAGTTTTCGTGTGATGGTGAATTAAGCAAAGCGACAAATCAACTTAATTTAGAGTAACACAATTTTTAGTTATGAAAGAAATCAATGTATCAGGTAAGGTGCGCACCGACCTTGGCAAAAAAGCCTCAAAAATTGCGCGTAGTGAAGGTATGATTCCCTGCAACCTCTATGGTGAAGCAAAGGGTGAGAACGGTGCTCCCGAGGCACTTGCATTCCTCGCTCCCATGGCAGAGTTGCGCAAGGTGATCTACACACCTCACGTTTATGTGGTAAATCTTACCATCGATGGAAAAGAGTGCAAAGCTATTCTTAAGGAATTGCAGTTCCACCCCGTAACAGATGCCTTGCTGCATGTGGACTTCTATCAGGTTACTGAAGAAAAGCCTATCGTGGTAGGTATCCCTGTAAAACTCAACGGTTTGGCACAAGGTGTGCGTGACGGTGGACGTATCAACCTCTCTATCCGCAAGATCAACGTCAAGGCTCCTTATAAAGCCATTCCTGAAACCTTGGAAATCGACGTTACCGAACTCCAGTTGGGCAAGAGCATCAAGGTGGGTCAGCTCCACTTCGAGGGCTTGGAGCTTGCTACTCCCGCCGAGGTTATCGTATGCTCTGTGAAGGCTACACGTGCTTCAAGGTCAGCTGCTGCCGCCGCTGCTGCTGCAAAATAATCAGCGACTGAAGCATGGAGAAATTCTTGATTGTGGGACTGGGCAACATCGGTGATGAATATGCCGGTACCCGTCACAACGCAGGATTTATGGTATTGGACGCCCTTGCTAAGGCGTCCAATATTCATTTTGCAGACAAGCGCTACGGTTTTGTGGCTGAAACGAGCATTAAAGGGCGCAAGGTATTCCTGCTCAAGCCCTCTACTTTCATGAACCTCAGCGGTAATGCCGTGCGCTACTGGATGAACCAGGAGAACATCCCCCTGGAACATCTGCTGGTAATAGTAGACGACCTGGCTCTCCCCTTGGGTGCACTGCGACTGAAACCCGCAGGAAGTAATGCCGGGCACAATGGTTTGGGGCACATACAGCAGGTACTTGGCACGCAGAACTACTCTCGCCTGCGTGTAGGCATAGGTAACGACTTCCCGCGAGGCATGCAGATACAATGGGTTTTGGGGAGATTCGATGACGAAGAGAAGCAGGTGTTGCAACCAAAGATAGAGGAAGCCACCGAGATCATCAAGAGTTTTGTGCTCTGCGGGGTGGATTTCACCATGAACGCTTTCAACAAGAAAAAGGGATAGTGTCACACATCGCTTGACTATAACATAATTTGTAAAAGATGGACAACGAGGCTAAAGAGGCAAGAATAGACAAATGGCTGTGGGCTGCACGCATTTTCAAGACACGCTCCCTGGCAGCAGATGCCTGCAAGAATGGCAGGGTGACTATCGGAGGAGCTAATACCAAGCCTTCCAGAACGGTCAAGGTAGGCGACACGGTGAGTGTGCGCAAATCGCCAGTCACCTACTCGTTTAAGGTACTCAAAGCGATAGAGATGAGAGTGGGTGCAAAACTGCTGCCTGAGATTTACGAGAATGTGACACCTCCAAGTCAGTATGAGTTGCTGGAGATGATACGCATCAGCGGCTTTGTGGATAGAGCACGCGGTACTGGCAGACCCACCAAAAAGGACCGGCGCGATCTGGACGCCTTTTGGAATGAGGAGAATGATATGGAGATGGATTCATTTATGTAACTGATTATTAACTATTCATATAAATTCACGCTTATGAAGACTACAAAAATCATCGCTTCCTTCGTTGCAGCACTGTCACTCTCCTCATGCTTGGATAGTCCCAGCAACGATTATCACCAGATTACCCAGCCTCAGAGTGAGATTGCGTATGCCAACACGCCATCGGGCAGAGTATCTTTCATGTCGATACAAGAGTGGAGAATCACTCCATTGTCGAGCAACGACTGGCTTACCATCGACCAGTTGTCGGGACCTGCCGGATACTATAATGTACTGAATGTGACCTTCAAACCCAACACCACAGGCCAATGGAGGTACTCTACATTCTTGCTGCAAGACATGACATCATCTGACGTGAGTTGCAATTTTGCAATCTATCAGTATGCTACGCGTGGCGACGGTTCTATGGGTTGCGCTGCCCTGGTAAAAAAAATCACCGGTAGCGACGGCAGCGAGATAAATCTCACCTATGGAATCAATTCTCTGCCTATGGAGGTAAAAATGAGCAAAAACGGAGAGTTGTTGCGCCAGTTGTCATTTGACTTTGGCAGCGACTCCATCTATACCATCCATGACGGCAACATAACCCTAAAAAGCAAGTACAATAATGGTTTCCAGCCTACGGAGGCTTTTGTATCTTCCACCGATACTATCACCTGCGGCACATCTGGCCAGGGAAGTCTGACACGCCCCATCTTTTTACACAATACCAAGAAGAAGAGTGCCGGCATGTCCATTGATTTCGTGAACCAAGAGACTGGTGTGGATGCAGCTCGTGCAGCCGACAGCGTGCGCTACCTGTATATCAGCGAAGAGGGCGCACACGAATGGCATAAGTTCAAGACCGATTGCTCTACCAACGTGGAAAACCGCTACCAATCGGTAGATGTGAACCAGCTGTTTATGGGCGTGGAAAAATGCGACCCATACTGTCTGTTGGGCATCTTCCGCTATACCCGTTGCAGTTACATCTACAAGAGCATGACCGACCAGGACAAGACCTATATCTTAGAGCCCACGCTGAACAGTGACAGAAGCGTGAGAGAACTCAAGGTGACCGATCCTGACGGACAAGTCATCACCTATACTTTTGAATATTGACAACAACTTCCAACACCCGTTGGGAATATCACTAACATACTGAAGGAATGATTACAGATGTGCTTTCTATTATCATCGGCATCGTAATAGTGTTGATGGGTGCCGACAAACTCACGGCTGCTGCCTCATCACTGGCACGAGGGATGAAGATTCCCGAGATAGTGATTGGCATGACCGTCGTGTCTATGGGCACCTCAGCGCCAGAACTCTTCGTGAGCCTCACCTCTGCCCTGCAGCACACACCCGACATGGCACTGGGCAATGTGATAGGAAGCAACATTTTCAATACCTTGTTCATCGTGGGTTGCGCAGCAGCCGTGGCTCCCATGACCATCTCGCGCACCACGGTGACCAAGGACATCCCCTTCTCGGTATTGGCATCTGTGGTATTGGTGATACTTTGCATGGACGATTTCAGCAGTATTCAAATCACCGGCCATCTGTTAAGCCGTACCGACGGAATAATACTGCTACTCTGCCTGGCCGGTTTTATGTGGCAGACCTATCGGATGGCCATGCGTGAACGTAAGGAAACCTCAACCATCCCGCCCTCCATGCCTTGGTGGCGTGCCTTGCTATGGATGGCATTAGGGCTGGGTGCCTTGATACTGGGTAGCGACCTGTTTGTCAGTTCTGCATCAGACCTTGCCGTGTCGCTGGGTATGTCGCAAGCCGTGGTGGGATTGACTATCGTAGCGGGAGGCACCTCGCTACCCGAACTTGCCACCAGCGTGGTTGCCGCCTATCGTGGACGCTCTGCCATCGCTATCGGCAACGTGATAGGCAGCAACGTATTCAACATCCTCGCCATACTGGGCATTACAGCTTTCATCTCTCCGCTAAATATCAGCGGCATCACTCCCATCGACCTCAGTCTGCTTTTGGGTAGTGTGGCTCTGCTGTGGCTGTTCAGTTTCACCAAATATACGGTGGCACGCTGGGAAGGCTGGGTGCTCATCCTCATCTTCGGAATATACATGGGTTGGCTACTCTGGCAAGTATAGGATGTCTGCAAAATAGCCATTACCACTTTCCCCACAACAAGTATCACCGGGAGTCCTTGTCTAACCTCCCTTAAAAAACAAGAAAAATGAAGACCTCTACATTGTTGAAAGAGCCGGTAAGCATGCTCTTCCTGTTTTACACAGTACTTTTCTGCGTTTGTCTGATAGCCTCAAACGTACTCGAAACAAAACAGATTTCACTTGGTTTGTGCAACATCACCGGCGGACTGCTGGTATTTCCCATCAGCTACATCATCAACGACTGTGTGTGTGAGGTATGGGGATTCCGCCGTGCCCGCCAACTGATATGGCTGGGATTTGCCATGAATTTCCTATTTGTCACCTTTGCCGGTATAGTTGATGCCATTCCCGGTGCCGCTTACTGGCAGAACGAAGAAGGTTTCCACGCCGTTTTCGGTTTGGCTCCACGTATTGCCAGCGCCTCATTCATTGCGTTTCTCACGGGCTCGTTTGTCAATGCCTACATCATGAGCAGGATGAAACTGTTTTCTCAAGGCAGGCATTTTTCGCTGCGTGCCATCGTAAGCACCCTCGGCGGTGAAACGGTTGACTCGCTCATTTTCTTCCCTCTGGCACTCTATGCCGTGGTACCAGGCAGTGAGATTCCCAAGCTCATCGTTACTCAGATAATACTCAAAACAATGTACGAGGTGGCTGTATTGCCCGTTACCCGCCGTGTAGTGCGCTTTACCAAACGCCATGAACACGCCGATGTGTATGATTACAACGAAAAATACAGGGTGTTCAGATTCTGACACTCCGATATACTCGTTTTCAAAAAATGCACCACGCACCCATTTATCCAAACGGAATACATTAAAATAGAAAGGACAATAATATATTATGAGAGAAACAGAAAACCTTACCCTACTGGGTAACAAAGAGACACGCTATCCTGACAACTATGCCCCGGAGGTACTGGAAACCTTTGAGAACAAGCATCCTGAAAACGACTACTGGGTACGCTTCAACTGTCCGGAATTCACCTCACTTTGTCCCATCACAGGACAGCCCGACTTCGCGGAGATACGCATCATGTACATCCCCGGCAAGCGCATGGTGGAGAGCAAGAGCCTGAAACTCTATCTCTTCAGTTTCCGTAACCACGGTGATTTCCACGAAGACTGCATCAACATCATTATGAAAGATTTGGTGGCACTTATGCAGCCAAAATACATCGAGGTAACCGGCTTCTTCACTCCCCGCGGCGGCATCAGCATCTATCCGTATGCCAACTATGGAATGCCTGGCACCAAATACGAAAAAATGGCAGAAGAACGCCTCTGCCATTATCAAGGATAGTTGCCTTTCCTCTTTCTATTTCCTGTAATAACCCTGTAGTTCACTACCTATCTGGAGCAGCAGGGTATCTTTGGTAAGTAGCAGTATATCTGCGGTATCACGCTGTTCTTCGGCTTGTCGCTGGGCATGAATGGAATCGCTCATCATCCTGTGTGACAGCTTTAGTATCAGTCTTCCGTTGAGCAGACGCCATTCCTCATATCTTTTCGGTTCGGGATATTCCACCATGCCTTGTTCATCGGTAGTCGTAGCTCTCATGGCAAATCCCACAGGACGTATGGTATGGTCTTTCTTTACCACCATACCTATCTCTTTGGACACAAGCAGGGCACGCTTTTCCGAGTCGGTCATCTCTTCCATGATACGCTTCTGCAGACGTTTGGGCATCTGCGATATATCTCTCAGTCGAGGCATCACCCGGGAACACCAAGTACCACGCAGATACTCGATGTTTATCACCTGCAACGCCTGCCTCTTATTGGTTGGATTGGGTATCACTGCCAGCAAGTCACCTACCTTGGGAGTACCAAGCACCTTTCTGTTGATAGAAGCATTCACTATCTCGAATGTATCGGGATCGTTCTCCAGATTTCCCAATACCACAATAACCGAATCGGTACAGCCATCACACGCCAGGCCGTAGTAGGCAGAATCGCCGGGTAAGGTACTGTCGTTAACCAGTGCCGTACTCACAACAGGCAGAGTTGCTTTCTCGCTATGGTTGCCGCACCCTACTGCCACACTCATCGCTATAACAGCAATGACGAATGCAAGTATTGTTTTTCTCATATTTATAACAGGTGTATTGTTCTGCTTGCAAATTTATACAAAATCCACAAGATTCCGCACCGGCAAGATAAAAAAACCACGTTGGCTGATGAAGATACCTGCGATGGCTCACGAAGGCATCTTCATTTTTTTGCAATTTTTATGCGTTTTCATTTTCTCGTTTTCAGAATTTTCGTACATTTGCAGCAGAGGTCAGCCATGGGCATTTTGTGCGCCATAGTCCTTATGTCACATGAAGAATGCTGATGGCTGATAACCAACGGCGGAGACCATTGCAGGACCCCACCCTTAATCTAAACCTAACACTGCACTACTATGAAAAAGAAGATTCAGTTCAGTCTTGTATATCGGGACATGTGGCAATCATCGGGTAAGTTCCAGCCTTTGAAGGAACAGTTGGAACAAGTGGCACCTGCTATCATTGACATGGGTTGCTTCTCTCGCGTGGAAACTAATGGAGGCGCCTTTGAACAGGTGAACCTTATGGCAGGACAGAATCCCAACGACGCTGTACGCGCTTTCTGCAAGCCATTCAACGAGGTAGGCATCAAGACCCACATGCTCGACCGTGGACTCAACGGACTCCGCATGTATCCCGTACCTGATGACGTGCGCCAGCTGATGTACCGTGTCAAGCACGCACAGGGTGTGGATATCCCACGCATCTTCTGTGGACTGAACGATGTGCGCAATATCATCCCAAGCATCCGATGGGCAGCCGAGGCAGGCATGACACCCCAAGCCACACTCTGTATCACCACCTCGCCCGTACACACCGTAGAGTATTACAGCAACATTGCAGATCAACTTATTGCAGCAGGAGCACCGGAGATCTGTCTGAAAGATATGGCGGGAATCGGTCAGCCAGCCATGTTGGGTGCATTGACCCGTACCATCAAAGAGCGTCATCCGGACGTAATCATACAGTATCACGGCCACTCTGGTCCCGGCCTGTCGATGGCCAGCATCCTTGAGGTGTGCAACAACGGTGCCGACATCATCGATACAGCCATTGAACCGCTGAGTTGGGGCAAGGTGCATCCGGACATCATCTCAGTACAGAGCATGCTGAAAAATGAAGGATTCGAAGTGGCAGACATCGACATGAAAGCCTATATGCACGCCCGCTCGCTCACCCAGAAATTCATTGACGATTGGCTGGGTTATTTCATCAACCCGCAGAACAAGCATACATCATCGTTATTGCTGGGATGCGGACTTCCTGGAGGCATGATGGGATCAATGATGAGCGACTTAGGTGGCATACACTCTATCATCAACAAACTGCGGACACAGAAAGGAGATACACCACTTAGCGTAGATGACCTGCTGGTAAAACTCTTTGACGAGGTGGCTTACGTATGGCCACGGGTGGGCTATCCCCCATTGGTAACTCCTTTCTCGCAATACGTAAAGAACATCGCACTGATGAACCTGCTCACCATCGAACAGGGCAAGGGACGCTTCGTAATGATGGACGATGCCATGTGGGGCATGATTTTGGGACAAAGCGGCAAAGTGCCTGGCACCATTGACGAGGCGTTTGTGGAACTGGCAAAACAGCAGAAGCGGAAATTTACCACCGACGACCCGCATACCCTGTTGCCCAACCAACTGGACAACTTCAGAAAAGAGATGGAAAGCAACGGATGGGACTGCGGCCCCGACGACGAAGAACTGTTTGAGCTGGCAATGCACCCCGAACAATACCGCAACTACAGAAGCGGACAAGCACGCAAGAATTTCCTTGCCGACCTGCAGAAAGCCAAAGACGCCCAACTGGGAAGCACCCTCACCCCTGAAGAACTCGCTGCCTTCAAACATGCTAAGGCAGATGCCATCGTGGCACCGGTTGCAGGACAAGTGTATTACGAATTTAGCGGCGCCGGAGAAGCAGCGCCCTGTCTGGAACCTTACATCGGACAAATGTATCATGAGGGAGACACCTTCTGCTACATCCAGGCACCTTGGGGCGAGATAGTACCTGTGGCTGCTGCTATCGGAGGAAAGCTGGTAGAAGTGGCTGCACGACAAGGAAAGAAAGTGCGCCGTGGAGACAACTTAGGATGGATAGAAAGGGAACAGGCATAGCATGACAGATCTGATTGATAAATACTATACCGACAATTCGATACTTCGCCAGCTCCTGCTGACACACAGCAGGAGTGTGGCTGACAAGGCACTGGACATCGTGCACAGGCATCCGGAACTGGGAGCTGACGCCCGGTTTGTGGAGAAGGCTGCCATGTTACATGACATCGGCATATTTCTGACAGATGCACCGGGCATTCACTGTCACGGCAAACATCCCTATATCATGCATGGCATACTGGGAGGTGAACTGATGCGCAAAGAGGGATTGCCAGACATCGCCCGCGTATGCGAACGACACACGGGGACCGGAATCACACGACAAGACATCATCGACCGCCATCTGCCACTGCCACCAGGCGATTACGAACCGCAGACCATTGAGGAGCAGATAGTGTGCTATGCCGACAAATTCTTCTCCAAGTCACACCCAGAAAGGGTACGCACAGTGGAACAGACGGCTAAGAGTTTGGAGAAATTCGGCAGCAAAGGGGTAGAACGTTTCATGGTATGGGCTGCACAGTTTGAATGAGTATAGTATCAAAAGTGTTCTGAAGCAAAGAAAATGCCCGATTTTGGCTACAGATTGAAAATAAAATGCTACATTTGCAAACGAACCAATCCATTTTTATCTCTTTGCCATGAAGCATTTCTTCTCCATCTGTTTGGCTGTACTGTGCTTTCCCTTGATGACTTCAGCACAATTGTCTGCCAATTTCGCCACGAACCGTTCGTTCACATCGTATTATACACAAGGGTTTGACACCGAAAGTGAATTCAACACGTGGACAGTTAAATCGTATAACTGGAACAGCACCTGGGAGACTGCTGATCAGATTTCTTATTCAACCCCTTCATTCTCTACCATTGACTCCACCAGCAAAGCATCTTTGGTGTTGCAGTACTCCAACAATTATCAGGATGAAAGGATAACTTCGCCCATCATCAATATCAAGAGCGACAGCAGGGTAGAATATTACAACTATTTCTCGCCTGTTTTCCTCTTTTTGGGTTCATACAAGTTTTATATCATCGATACAGAAACGGGTGAGGAGACCATGTTGCTCGATCAGTTCCTTTGGGCACAGAATACAGGCTATGACGAAAAGAAATGGAAGAAATTCAGTTTTAACCTGTCTGACTATGCCGGCAAGAAAGTACAGTTCTCTTTCAGATACAAAGGCTCACAGGGAGAGGATGAAATGATTGACGGATTCCGAGTGGTACAGGTTGACAACAGCGATGATGCCAGCGTACAGTTGTATGAGGGTGAAGAAGTACAGTTTTATGACTGCTCAGAAGGTACTCCCTCTTCATGGCAGTGGACTTTTGAAGGTGGCACGCCCGCTACCAGCACGGAACAGAATCCCACAGTGATCTATACCACGGGAGGCACCTATGCGGTAACGCTCACGGTGAGCGACGGGAACGGCACCGACACCAAAGAGCGGAAAGGCTACGTGACGGTGATGGCCGACATGCCCAATGCCGTTATCGGACTGCCTGCCGAGGGTTATCTCTCACCTTGGGTGGCCTGCTTTGTACCGCTCAACATACCTGTACAACTGCATGATCTTTCAACAGGCAATCCCACCTCATGGCAATGGACACTGCAGGGATGTGAGCCTCTGAGCAGCACAGAACAGAATCCGGTGGTGACCTACACAAAAAAAGGGGTGTATAGTCTGGGACTCTCGGTGACCAATGTGGCAGGTACCGACACCGACGTGCTGCAATATGCCATTCAAGCGGGCGGAGCACAGTATGTATGGAACATCGCTCCTGAGGAGAACGCCAACCTTGCCAAACTGTCACTGAGCCAATTCGGCAACTATGCCGGTTCCAACCGGCTGGGCATGTATGCCTTTGCTGAAGAATTCGAGGCTCCATTGGCAACAGCTACCATAGACAGTGTCGCCATCTATTTCTTCTCCAATACCACCATCTCGCCCGACGCTCCCATCACCGTGAGCGTTTGCAGCGAATTGGACTGCGACGAGGTGGGTACCAAACTGGCAAGCGCCACGCTGAGAGCTGGCGACCTGAAATGCGATGAGCAGAACTGGGTGCCCACAATATTCAAGTTCAGCGAACCGGCAACCGTCAGCGAAAAGTTTTTCATCGTAGTTGAGGGAATTCCCCATGCCGTCAATGCCGAGGGCACACCTGCTGCGGATGACATCGCCATCGCCTGCGTACGAAGGGAGGGAAGTCGGAAGACTACAGTATGGCATATGCTGGAGGATTGGGACGACAACGACCAACCTTTGGGTACCTACGAGTGGATAAAAAACGTGGATTCACCAGTGTCCATGGCAGTGAGTCCGGTTATCACTTATCCCGATGCATCCACTGGCATCACACAGCCTGCAGTATCTATGCCAAGACCATCTGCCCCGCACCCTATCTATGACCTTTATGGCAGAAAGGTGCAACGCATGGAAAAAGGTATCTATATACACAATGGCAAGAAAATAATAAACCAGAAATAACACATCCTTAAAACCAGAACAAGAAGAATATATGAAAACCTGTTTTTATGCATTGCTGAGTGCCTGCGCCATGACTTTTGGCGAAGCAAGAGCGCTGAACAGCACCCCCTCAGTGAAAGCTGCCGACAAAACATCTACCACAGTATCTGCCGACACGCAAGCCACCTGGATATGGTACCCCGGCGACTATGAGATATGGCTGGGCAACAAGATGAACAACAGGCGTACAGAACGTGGTGCTTTCTTCCCGCCCTTTTGGAAAACTGACAGCCACTATGTTGTAGTTGAGTTCAGCAAGCAGATTCAACTGGAACAGCCGGAAGACATTGAGATTGCCGTAGAGGGCACTTTCAACATCAAACTCGACGGAAAACTGCAGTTCGGCATGCCTTCACGCTTTACCCTACCTGCAGGCAAGCACCAGCTCAATATCAAAGTATGGAA
Organism: uncultured Prevotella sp.; assembly: GCA_945830055.1. GTDB lineage: Bacteria > Bacteroidota > Bacteroidia > Bacteroidales > Bacteroidaceae > Prevotella. The sequence goes on along the minus strand of CALZXH010000017.1, from coordinate 2,439 downwards.
CCAGTGTACCCCACCTGCCCTGTATGTCAACGGCAGAAGCGTGAAGACAGACAACACTTGGCGTGTAACCTATGAAGACAAGGAGTGGATAGACGAAAGCGGAAAGGCGAGCGACACCTCAGCCACTATCTATATGGATGCCGAGGGCTGGAACTTCAACAGCAAGGACCAGTTGCCCTCCAATTACAGGTTGCCCCGCAAGCCGATGGAAGCGACCTCTGCCACACCAAAGCAAGAGGGCATATTGTATGATTTCGGCAAAGAGACCTTCGGTTATTTAGTGTTGAAGCAACTGCAAGGCCAAGGCATGGTGAACATCTACTACGGTGAAAGTCCTGAGGAGGCCCTCGATACGGAACACTGCGAGACACTCGACCGTATAGCCCTGACCACAGCAGACAGCCATACTATGGACAACAGCAAGGCGTTCAGATATGTGTATGTGGTGACTGATGCTGGCATCAACGTGGGACAGGTAGCAATGGAATACGAGTATGCCCCCGTGGAATACCGTGGCTCATTCCGATGCAACGACGAAGAAATGAACCGTATTTGGCAGGTGGGAGCCTATACCATGCACCTTACTACACGCGAGTTCTTCATCGACGGCATCAAACGCGACAGATGGGTGTGGAGCGGCGATGCTATCCAGAGCTATCTGATGAACTATTACCTCTTTTTCGACAATCCTACTGTGAAGCGCACCATTTATCTGCTGCGAGGAAAAGACCCTGTTACGAGTCATACCAATACTATCATGGACTACACCTTCTTCTGGTTCCTCAGTGTCTACGACTATTATCTCTACACAGGCGACAGCCACTTCGTGAGCCAACTCTATCCCCGTATGCAGACGATGATGGACTATGTGTTGGGACGCACCAACGCCAACGGCATGGTAGAAGGAATGACTGGCGACTGGGTGTTTGTGGATTGGGCTGACGGATATCTGGACAAGCATGGAGAACTGGCATTCGAACAGGTGCTCTTCTGCAAGAGTCTGGAGACGATGGCTCTTTGCGCCAATTTGGCAAACTGTCCTGAAGACGCAAAGAAATACGACCGGTTGGCAACTTCACTGCGAGAAAAGCTGTTGCCCGCATTCTGGAACAATGAGAAGCAGGCAATGGTGCACAACAGATTAGACGGAAAACAGAGTGAAAGCGTGACGCGCTATGCCAACATGTTCTCTGTATTCTTCGGTTATCTGGATGCCGAAAAACAGCAGGCCATCAAGCACAGCGTGCTCCTCAACGACAGCATTCTGAAAATCACCACCCCCTACATGCGCTTCTACGAATTGGAGGCACTCTGCGCCATGGGTATGCAGAAAGAGGTGATGAAGGAAATGAAGGACTATTGGGGAGGGATGTTGCGAGAAGGAGCCACCAGCTTCTGGGAAAAATACAATCCCGCAGAAAGCGGCACACAGCATCTCGCCATGTACGGACGTCCCTACGGCAAGAGTCTCTGTCACGCCTGGGGAGCCAGCCCCATCTACCTGTTGGGTAAATACTATCTGGGTGTCAGACCCATCAAACCCGGTTACGAGGAATACAGCATCACACCCTGCCTTGGCGGATTGAAATGGATGGAAGGTACCGTACCCACCCCATACGGAGATGTATATATCTATATGGACAAGAAAAAAGTGCGCATCAAGAGTCCCGGCGGTAAGGCTATACTCCACCTGCCCTGCAAGAAAGGCGTTAAGACTATAGAAGTACCTGCAGGAGAGGAAAAGGTCTACAGTCTATGACTCACCTTTAAACACTAAAAGATGAAGACTGCCGACGAGATGTTTATGGCAAGGTGCCTGCAACTGGCACGCAATGGTGCACAGGAGGCCAAGCCCAATCCAATGGTGGGCGCCGTGATAGTGTCAGCCGACGGCCGCATCATCGGTGAGGGTTATCATGTGCGTTGCGGAGAGGGACATGCCGAGGTAAATGCCTTTGCCTCTGTAAGAACAGAAGACGAGGTTCTGTTGCCGCAATCCACCATCTATGTAAGTCTGGAACCTTGCGCCCATTATGGAAAGACGCCCCCTTGCGCTCATCTGATAGTATCCAAGGGGGTGCGTCGCTGTGTAGTGGGTTGCATTGATACCTTTGCACAAGTCAGCGGAAGGGGTATAGAAATACTCCGCAAGGCCGGCATAGAGGTAACAGTGGGCGTATTGGAACAGGAATGTAGGGAACTGAACAGGCATTTCTTTACCTATCACCGAGAGCAACGTCCCTACATCATACTGAAGTGGGCACAGACTGCCAACGGATTTATTGATAACCATGGCAAAGCACTGGCTATATCATCCCCATTTACTACCATGCTGGTACACCGTATGCGCGCCTCGGTGGATGCCATCGTAGTAGGTAGAGTCACTGATGAACGAGAGCATCCGCGTCTGGATGTGCGCCACTGGAGCGGCAAGAATCC